>CALEST010000181.1 GCA_937907555.1 uncultured Sediminibacterium sp. | reverse complement strand
ATTTGTACGCTTTCTTTTTTCTCACATAGAAAAGACTGCAAATCTATTTCTGCATATCCTTTAGAAAACAATGGATGTTGATGGAATTGCTTTAGTGGAACGGTAAAATGATTTTGGAGAAACCGAAGACAATTGTACTGGCCCAGCGCATAATCGTGCTCCCTGAAACTTTTACGCAGGAAACCGCCAAAACCCTGCAGCGAACCACTTGCAATGGCCCTTGCCCCCTCTATTCTTTCCTTCGGACTACCCTGGTACCGAACCGGTGCAATTAAAAATTGTCCGGCTTTTTCCTTATTCATCATATCTGCAATGGGCAGGGGTTTCGATTTCATCTGGTGCATCATGGCAAACAGGATTTGTTTTGCTACCCCTGTAACAGTACCTGAATCCGTTTCCTTAAAACCAGTTGATTCCGGGAAAGGGTCAATCATGAGTACCGTATTGGTAAAAGAAGAAAATGAATCCTTCGAAACACTGCGGGAAGCAAAGCCTCCTGCTTTTTCTTGCAGCAGTTCACGCACTTTTTCAAAAGGTTCATTGTTCATCAGCCCCCCGTCAACCTGTAAGGATACATGATCTGCAGCACTATCCAGCAGCAAACCCTGCTGATTCAGCCAAGGATTTTCCTGAATAAATTTCCGGGGTCGCTTAAATAGTACTGGTTTCAATACCAGGGGGAACGCACTGGTAGCCAATATGGCCTGTTGCAACAAATTGGCATTGATTCCCTTGCATAAATTCAAAGGGATCCAGCCAGGGTCGGTTAGCTGAGCAGCATCTTTTCCAGGCAGGGATGCTGTCAACTGCGAACCTGCCAATTGAAAACAGGCAAAATCGTGATGAACCGACATCTGGTGAATTGTTTTTTGCAAATCGGATTGAAAGGAAATATTATAGGGATATCCTGCCAGATTGGTCATTGTGGCAAATAATTTCATAGCCGGATCCATATATGCGGGCAAAGCATTGGTGGGATTGCCGGCAGCGGCAATGGCCCGATTACTTAAACGCTCAATAAAACTTCCGTTGAGCAGGGAAGAAAGCGATTGAGAAGCAGCAATATCATCGGTATCCAGCAAGAAAGGAGCCATGGAATCTGCTTCCATTTCTACCCAGCTTTTATACAAAATTTTTGCTGCGGGTTGCTGAATAGCAGCTTCTGCTAACAGCCCCGTCATCCCTCCTGCAGAAGCTCCTCCTACTACCGAAATGCTTACCCTGTGCGTGTGAATCCCTGCCTGACCGCGTTTTTTTTCTTACCCTTCCAATGCTTCCATCAAACAATCGAGCACACCTGCGGTATATGCGCCGGCCGAAACGGCCCCTGCCATACAGATCCCCAGTTGAAAAGGCTCGTTTTGCATATCTTAACAAATAACGTTACTGAACTTATCTAAAATGAACGACCTTTGCAACCGTGTTTTAACGGTAATTCATGAGGTATGTCAAAATGCCATAGATAAAGCTTTGCACAGTATTTGAACAGGGTTGATACCGATTTAACAAAACACCTAACTTCAACACGAAATATAGTTATATGAATATTGAAAAAGAATTTGAGAAATACGCGGTAAAGCACCATGGAATCAGCAGCGGGGTTTTGCACAATTACAGACAGTATGGTCAGGTTACCAATCTTACCCCCTACATCATTGAAGAACGTCCTTTGAATGTGGCGAGCATGGATGTTTTCAGCCGTTTAATGATGGATCGCATTATTTTTCTGGGAGAAGGCATTAACGATTATGTTGCCAATATTGTAACAGCTCAACTGCTTTTCCTTGAAAGCACCGACCGTACCCGCGATATTCAGATGTATATCAACAGTCCGGGTGGCAGCGTTTATGCGGGTTTGGGCATCTATGATACCATGCAGTTTATTGGTCCTGATGTAGCTACCATCTGTACAGGGATTGCTGCCAGCATGGGACAGATTTTATTGTGCGCAGGCGTTCAGGGAAAAAGAACCGCATTGAAACATAGCAGGGTCATGATGCATCAGCCAAGTGGTGGCATTGGCGGACAGGCAACCGATATTGAAATTACCGCCAGAGAAATTAAAAAACTAAAACAGGAACTCTATGCCATCACCGCCAGCCATACTGGTAAATCTGTGGAAACCATTGCAAAAGACAGTGACCGAGATTTCTGGATGACTGCATTGGAAGCCAAGGAATATGGCCTGGTAGATGAAGTTTTATTAACCAATCCCCGCAAAGAGAAGAAAGGATAACCCAAACAAAACAAATTACTATGAGTGCTAAATATATATTGAACCCTTATTTGTCTAACGACGCTGAAGAGCCCGAAGAAAACAAAGATGATAAGCAGGAAGCCATGAGCAGCTACCTGACTAAAAAAATGGAACACCTTTTTTTTGAAAAGAGAGCCGTATACTTATGGGGTGTAGTAGATGATAAATCAGCAAAAGAAATTGTGTCCAAATTATTGTTACTGGACGCAGACAAACCCGGTGCGGAAATTAAATTATTCATCAATAGTCCGGGAGGTGTAGTAACCAGTGGTATGGTAATGTACGATACCATTAAAATGATTCAGAGCCCGGTAAGTACCATCTGTATGGGACTGGCTGCCAGCATGGGTTCTATACTTTTAAGCGCCGGCACCAAGGGTCGCAGGTTTATTTTTCCTCACGGAGAAGTAATGATTCACCAACCCAGTTTGGGCGGATATTATCAGGCAACCAGTGCAGATATTGAAATTCAGGCCAACCAGATTTTAAAAACCAAACAACTGGGTGCAAAAATACTGGCAGAGAATTGCGGCAAAACGGTAGAACAAATTCTGGCTGATTTTGATAGAGATTACTGGATGGATGCCGAAGAAGCAGTTGCTTATGGCATTGCTGATGGTATATTAAACAAGTTATAAGATTATGGCAAAGCAAAATAATTTACACTGCTCTTTTTGTGGGAGAAGTAGGGATGAGGTTAAAATTTTAATCGCCGGTCAGGAAGGGCATATTTGTGAAAATTGCGTTGAACATGCCGAAGAAATCATAGCGCAGGAATTAACTGCAAAAAACAATCCTGCATCCGCTGGCGGAGCTGTACAAATTAGAAAGCCTAAGGAAATCAAGCAGTTTCTGGATGAATATGTAATTGGTCAGGATGAAGCTAAAAAAATACTTTGCGTAGCTGTTTACAACCACTATAAGCGCGTAAACAACAAGCAGAAAGTGGATGATGTTGAAATTGAAAAAAGCAATATCATCATGGTGGGAGAAACAGGCACAGGTAAAACCTTACTGGCAAAATCAATTGCCCGTTTATTGAATGTGCCTTTTGCCATTGTTGACGCCACTGTATTTACTGAAGCCGGTTATGTGGGGGAAGACGTAGAAAGCATGCTTACCCGCTTGTTGCAGAATTGCAATTATGATGTAACAGCTGCAGAAAGAGGCATCGTTTATGTAGACGAGATAGATAAGATTGCACGTAAAGGCGATAACCCATCCATTACCAGAGATGTAAGTGGAGAAGGTGTTCAGCAAGGTCTACTGAAAATGCTGGAAGGAACAGAAGTACTGGTTCCGCCACAGGGAGGTAGAAAGCATCCTGAACAAAAAATGATTAAAGTAGATACCAAGAATATTCTATTCATCTGCGGTGGAGCCTTCGATGGCATAGACAAAGTCATTGCCAGGAGAATCAATACCAACGCCATTGGTTTCAGTGTAAACAAAGATGAACAGGAAATGCAGAGAAGTAATCTGCTGGAATTCATTAACGCACAGGACCTGAAAAGTTTTGGATTGATTCCCGAACTATTGGGACGTTTACCCGTGGTTACCCATTTAAATCCGCTGGACGCCGCTACTTTAAGAAGCATTTTAACGGAACCTAAAAATTCATTGATTAAACAATTCACAAGATTGTTTGAAATGGAAGGAATAAAGCTGACCATTGAACCGGCAGTACTTGATTTTATGGTAGCCAAAGCCATGGAGTATAAGTTAGGTGCCAGAGGGCTGAGAAGTATCTGCGAAAGTATTTTAACGGAAGCCATGTTCGAGTTACCCGGAACAGAAACAACCACCCTGGAAGTTACCCTTGACTACGCAGAAAAAATGTTTGGCAAGAGTAAACTAAGTGCCTTAAAAGTTGCCTAACCCTTAATTAAGCATAGACATGAACGAGTTAATAGAAAAATTAGTGAAAGAAGCCGGTTTGTCAGAACAACAGGCCCAACAAGCCATTGCTACCATCGCAGGATTTGTAAAAGAAAAATTCCCTATGCTAGGAGGCGCCGTTGATCAGATTTTTGCAGCCGGCTCCAAGAGCGAAGATTAATTAAGCTTGCATATGGGGGAGCTTGATTACAAACCTGCTCCCCTTTCCAGGCATACTCTCTATAGTTAAACTACCATCGTGCCTGTTGATTAAATCGCTGCATAGCATTAACCCGAACCCACTTCCTTTCTCCATTGATGTGCCGGCAGTAGTATAATATTGTTTGGCATTTACTTTCTGGATGGTTTCATCGGACATACCAATACCGGTATCTTCCACCAGAATAATTGTTTCTGCTTCTGTTTGTTCTGTTTTTATATCAATCATTCCTTTTTCAGGCGTAAACTTAATAGCATTGCTGATTAAATTCCGCAATACAATTCTAATCATTTCCTTGTCTGCATAAATATGCATTTGCGGATTTACCAGATTATGAAAAAGAATTTGTTTGCGTTCGAGCAACATTCTATGTTCATCTTCCAATCCTTTTACCAACTGGAAGATCACAACTTTGGAGCGATCCAGATTTTTACCCGCCATCTGTCCTTTTAACCAGAACAGCAAATTATCCAATAAGGAAGTTGTACCCATATACTGGGTTTCCAGCTGCAGCAATAACTGTTTGGCCTGATCTTCAGGTACAATCCCCTGGTTTACTAAATTCAGAATACCCTTGGTATTTACCAGTGGATTTCTAAGATCGTGGGATATGATTGAGAGCAATTTATCTTTTGTTTTATTATCGGCTTCCAGCATTCTGTTCTGATAAGAAATTTCCTTATTCAGGGTTCCCATTTCTTCAATCTGGGCTTCTATCAGAATATTCTTCGCGCGAAGTTCTCTGCTGAAATGTTTTTGTTTTTGATAGTTAATAAACACCATCACTACCAGCACAGCCAGTATTATTAAAATAAAAGTGCCTACAGTTAAAATGAACAGCTGTTCATCCGAAGCACGCTGGGCGCGTATGAAAGCGTTCTCCTTGTCTAATCTTAAGTTCTGCTGATTCTTGATAATATCAATAAAATTAGATGCGTACTCATTTTCCTTGATTCGATGTTGATTGGTAACTGCAATAATGGTATCCTGCCAGGCAATGGCTTTATCAGGATTATTTACTTTTTTATAGTAATTAATAATCTGAGCCACACTCTGGTAAGTTAAATCATAGGCATTGATTGATTTTGCATAATCATAGGATGTTTTAGACAATGCATACATATCATCCAATAGTCCCCTTTTTAAAGCAATCTCGGCCAAAGCAAGATTATTCAGTGCCATGCCATAGCGATCATTAATTTTTTGATCTATCTCCATGGATGCATTAAAAAAACTGACAGCCAGATCCAGATTTTTTCCATTCAAAGCCAGTTTGCCTAAATGATACAATGCTTTCTTTTCTCCATAGCTGTATTTTATTTTCTTACTGATATTCAATGCCTGATCAAATAAAATAACAGCAGAGTCAGGTTTATTTCTGTATAGCTGAATTAAACCAAGACTATTTTTAACATTAACAATTTCCTCTTCCTTATTGTATTGTTTAAAAATGCTTAAGCACTCATTAAATACAGTAACAGCCGTATCGTAACGTCCTTCCAGCAACAGGGCATTTCCAATTTGCTGGGTTACTTTGGCCAGATTAAAAGTATCCTTGGTTCTTTTGAATATATCGAGTGAAAGATAATAATCGGTTAGTGCTCTTTTATTAAATCCCTGTTGCTGATAAATGCCGCCTTCGTTTAAATAGGCAATTGCCAATCCTTTTTGATAATCAATTTGCTGTGCCGTATTCTGCGCTATGATCAGGAGATTCAGTGCTTTGGAAATATCAGAACGTTTACTTGCAAAAGCTTCCTGATTCAAGGAATCCACAACAGCTGCAGTTCCAGTTGATTTTTGGGCATAAAGCTGATTCAAAAAAACAGATAGAGCAAGTATAATTAGTATCCGCATATAGCTGAATATAGAAAAGGATATAATGGATTTATGCATTTCAATATACAAAGTTTTATGTGAACCTTACTAATAAAAAAAGAGACCCAGGTGGGTCTCTTAATATGAGCAAGCGATCGAAAAACATTTTACTGTAGTACTTCTCTTGCTATCACCATTTTCTGTATCTCTGAAGTTCCTTCCCCAATAGTACACAATTTTGCGTCACGATAGTACTTTTCTACAGGAAAATCTTTTGTGTACCCGTATCCGCCAAAAATCTGAATGGCTTCTGTGGCCGCCTTAACTGCCACTTCACTGGCGTAATATTTAGCCATGGCCCCTTCTTTGGTTACTTTTTGCCCTTTGTTTTTCAGGTCACAAGCCTGGTGAATCAATAGGTCGGCCGCTATGATTTCTGTTGCCATATCCGCCAACTTAAAACTGATTCCCTGAAAAGACGCAATAGGTTTGTCGAATTGATGACGTTCCTGTGCATATTGCAAAGCGGCTTCATAGGCCCCTTTGGCTATTCCGGCAGAAAGGGCGGCAATTGAAATTCTTCCACCATCCAGTATTTTCATGGCCTGTCTGAATCCATCCCCTACTTCACCTAAACGATTGCTATCAGGAATAATACAATTATCAAAAATCATTTCTGCTGTTTCACTGGCACGCATACCCAACTTGTTTTCCTTTTTCCCGGCAGTAAATCCAGGAGTGCCTCTTTCTACCACAAAAGCAGTGGAATTCCCGCTGGTTCTGGGCTCTCCGGTTCTGCAAATCACCACCGCAATTTCCCCGGACTTTCCGTGAGTAATCCAACTCTTAGTGCCATTTAATACCCAGTTATCACCTTGTTTAACGGCCGTTGTTTTCATATTGCCGGCATCACTCCCTGTGTTGGGCTCCGTTAATCCCCAGGCGCCAATCCATTCAGCAGTTGCCAGTTTGGGCAACCAGCGCTGTTTCTGCTCTTCGTTGCCGAAGCTCAGAATATGATTGGTACAAAGTGAATTGTGCGCGGCTACACTTAATCCAATGCTTCCGCAAACTTTGGCTATTTCCTGTATGATGGCATTGTACTCAAAATATCCTAAACCAGCGCCTCCATAAGCTTCCGGCACCAATACTCCCATCAAACCCAGCTTTCCCATTTCCCTGAACAATGCCTCAGGAAAAATCTGAGCTTCATCCCATTCCATAATATGGGGTTTAATGGATTGTAACGCAAAGTCCCTGGCCGTAGCGGCTACCTGTCTGGTTAATTCTGTTTCCTGAAAATTCATAGTTAATTCTTTACAATAGACGGGGGCTGAATAATGCAAGCGTACTATTCAGACCCCCTAAAACAAACAATCGTTAGTTAGTTTGTGGGGCAAATCTATGGGATTTTAAATGAAAAAATTGGTTAAAAAAGGGAAGAATATATTCACAGGCGAACTTGTTGAATCAATCGCTCATATTGAGCCGATTGAATGAAAACAATCTTCCTTAAATCTTCCAGCTTTTGGAATAATCCGTATTGTTTTCTGTACAGCACAATCGCAGTTGCTATTTCCGGACTCACTCCGGCCTTTATTAAATTAGCTTCACTTGCTGTATTTACAGAGGGGAGATCATTCGTTGAATGATTCTGGCTAAGGAGGGAGGATGGGCCAGGATTTAACTGCAGAAAGGGCTCAATAATGGAAAATACAGAATCAGTTAGCCCGTAGGTTTTTCTGATTTCTTCCACTGAACTGAATTGTCCCAGATGATTTCTGTATTTGAGAATTCTACCGGCCAACACAGGACCAATGCCAGGCAATTGCTCCCAGGCTGCCTGATCCGCAGTATTGATTTCAATTTTTTGTGGAATCCGTTTGGGGTAAGACTGGTAAGCCAATTTATGTATGTTTTGCCGTTGATTCCCCATATCATCGGCGGTACTTACAATGTGAACATAAGGCATTAGACTTTCAACCAGCTCTTTGCGCATTCCCCATATTTTCTGAAGATCTGCCGGCGATTTTAATCTACCACCCTTCTCAAGATAATGGTTGAGTGTCTTGATGTTTTTTTCCGTAAACCCCAATTGACGCAGTGTTTCGTCACTGGCGGTATTGGGATCAAAGATAAACCTTCGATTACCCCCCCATTCTTTCCTGGATTCAGCA
>CALEST010000180.1 GCA_937907555.1 uncultured Sediminibacterium sp. | reverse complement strand
TCATCAAAAGTAGTGGATGCACCTGCTGAACAGGCAGAAGCCAGCAGGGATGCTGTCTTTCCGTTTATGATATCGTAATAAATGGATTCATTCAAATTCAGATTTCTTGATTTTTCTATCTGCAGTAGTTCTCCCTCACTCATTAGTTTTACCGCTTCGGAGAGGATGCGCAAAACCTCATGGTCTTTGTTGTTCAATGATAGCAACAATCCCTTCGATAAAAGATAATCTCCGACCAGTACGGCAATTTTGTTTTTCCAAAGGGCATTGATAGAAAAATAGCCTCTTCTCTCCATGGATTCGTCCACTACATCATCGTGAACCAATGTGGCTGTATGCAATAGTTCAACGAGGGATGCAGCCCGATAAGTGCTGTCGTTTATTTCACCCCCTAAGCGTGCACTTAACAATACAAACATCGGGCGAAGTTGCTTTCCTTTTCGCTTCACGATGTACTGCATGATCCGATCTAACAACGCCACTCTACTCTTCACGGCCTCTCTAAAATGGACTTCAAATTGAGCCAATTCAGCCGAAATCACCTTTTTTGCTAAGTTCATGTTATAATTATGCTGCAATATACCCAGGAAAATGACAAAATAATAGGTAAAATGCAGCGTTTATACTATATTCGCAGTCATAACTATCAATTATCCCCCCAGATAGTATTTAAAAGTATTTATATCAAAAATTAAGTACTTTTACAGCGATTATAATTAAATTTTAAATCAAATATCGATTATGGCAAGCAAGAAGCTCCTTTTTTTAGTTGCATTATTTGTGTTCGCACAGTTCGCAGCTAGCGCACAGACAAATTGGGGTTGGGATTGGAAAGACACTTCCAAAATTGCAGTTAAGAATCTGCCCCAACACAATGAATTCATGAATAACCAGTATCCTTATCCTGCAAAACCAAGAAGCCAGTGGGAATTGGGTTTTAACTTAGGACCAACTTGGTTAACTGGTGATATTAAAAGCAAAACAGGTCTTGGCTATGGTGTTTCTTTGAGAAAATCATTAGGCCATGTTCTTTCATTCAGAGGTTCATTAACCGGAGCTAGTACTTCAGGTGCGCCTAATGCATACGGTGTTGCTGTTGGCCAAACCGCTTACAAAAACTCAATGTTGGCTTTAGGTTTTGATTTGATTGCTTCTTTAAATACACCAAGCTATTACAGAGGTAATCCAAAAACAAACTTATATGTATTGGCTGGTTACAGTTTACTAGGTTCTAAAGCACAATATCAGGGTGCTCCTGGTAATCAGCCTGGCGGATACAATATTTTCTACGGTCAGCGTCCTGGTCAGGCCTTTACAACTGACGGATTAATCACCACTATGTTTGGTGCTACTGTAAACAACAGACAAGCATGGGCTTTAATGCACGCATGGAACCTAGGTTTCGGTGCTGCTTTCAAAGTAAGTGATAAAGTAAACATTGGAATTGAGCAAAAATTCATTTTTTCTGTAAAAGGGTATGATTAC
>CALEST010000179.1 GCA_937907555.1 uncultured Sediminibacterium sp. | reverse complement strand
TTGCTTATGGCTTTTTAAAAGCAGAAAGCGGGGTGCACAGATTGGTAAGAATTTCCCCTTTTGATAGCAATGCCAGAAGGCATACTTCTTTTGTATCGGTCTTTGTTTATCCCTTAATTGATGATAGCATTGAAATCAATGTAAATGCAGGAGACCTGGAATGGGCTTTTTATAGAAGTGGTGGCAGTGGCGGTCAGAATGTAAACAAAGTTGAAACTGCGGTAAGGTTAAAGCATATTCCGAGTGGGATTATTGTTGAATGTCAACAGGCGAGAACACAGGGTGAGAACAGGGAACTGGCAATGAAAATGTTGAAGAGTCGCCTATACGAAGAAGAACTCAGAAAAAGACAGGAGGCAATTGATGCTACGAATGCAGGAAAGAAAAAAATTGAATGGGGCAGTCAGATACGATCCTATGTTTTTCATCCATATAAAATGATCAAGGATCATCGTACAGATTATGAAGTAGGAAATATCGGGCCGGTAATGGATGGAGAAATTGAAGGGTTTATTAAGGCCTATTTAATGATGCAACAAGAAAACAGTTAATATTTACAATGGCACTTGAACTGGAACTGGAACATCCTGATTTGTTTGAACAATTTGAACGATTAATTCAAGTGGATGATCCACTTGAGATCAGAGAGTTTTTGAACGACCAGAATATCAGTGATGTAGCCGACCTGATTAATGAGTATCCTCAATACGAAGCCAGGATAATTGCGAATATGGCCGTTCACAGGGCAGCCAGTGTTTTTAAAATTCTGGACATTGCACAGCAGAAAGACATTGTAAAGGAACTTCCTTCTGCAAAAACAGCAGAATTGCTGAATGAATTACCTGCCGATGACCGCACCGACTTTCTGGAAGAACTGCCAAAAGCGGCTATCAGAGATCTTATTAAATTATTAGACCCCGAAGAGCGAAGGGTAACACTGTCTCTGTTAGGGTATCCGGAAGATAGTGTGGGTAGATTAATGACTCCGGATTATGTATACGTGTATCAGCACAATACGATGGATGAAGTTTTTGCTACTATTCGCAAGTATGCAAGAAACAGCGAAACAATTGATGTTATTTATGTAATCAATGAGCTGGGGCAGCTGGTTGATGATGTAAGAATCAGGGATATTATTCTAGCCTCACCGGATAAAATAATTGAAGATGTTATTGATGGCAGAGTCGTTTCTTTAAAAGTAAACGACGACCAGGAAAATGCAAGTCAGGTTTTTAAAATGAATAACCGGGTGGCTTTGCCCGTAGTAGACGAAAACAATATTCTACTGGGGATAGTAACCATTGATGACATGCTTTGGGTAGCCAATGAGGAATTCAGTGAAGACATGCAGAAGATGGGAGGTACCGAAGCCTTGAATGAACCCTATCTCGATATACCCTTATTAAAGCTTTTCAGAAAAAGAGTTGGTTGGTTAATCGTTTTATTTATTGGTGAATTATTAACCGCTACAGCCATGGGACATTTTGAAGATGAAATAGCAAAGGCACTGGTATTGGCACTCTTTGTACCTTTAATTATTTCAAGTGGCGGGAACAGTGGATCACAGGCATCCACGCTTATAATACAGGCAATGGCTGTTGGAGAAATTCATTTGTCAGACTGGTGGAGAGTGCTGAAAAGAGAAATTATCAGTGGAATATTGCTAGGAACCGTTTTAGGTATACTTGGTTTTTTAAGAGTGAGTATCTGGCATTCAATAATGCCGGAAATATATGGCCCTCACTGGGCAATGATTGGAGCAACGGTAGGCTTTTCACTGATTGGAGTGGTACTCTGGGGAACATTAACCGGATCAATGTTACCGATACTTCTGAAGAAACTGGGTGCCGATCCTGCAGTATCTTCAGCCCCTTTTGTAGCTACATTGGTAGATGTAACAGGGCTGATTATTTATTTTAGTTTCGCTTATTTATTTTTACAAGGCCTACTATTATAATTTCTCCCTTGTTTTTATTAAGTTGAGGAATCATTCAAATAATATGAAGAAGGTTCCTTTTTATCTGTTACTATTGCTTTTTTCCGATTTATTGCAGGCTCAGTCTGTAATAATACCTGCGTTTACTGGTTATGCAGTACCTGCAGAGTCCGATGAGCAGTTGTTATTTACTCAAAAAAATGGTCTCAGTGGATGGACAGATACCAAGCAAAGTATTCACTGGTTTTTTAAAGTACAGCAATCTGGAGAACTAGAGTTAAGTTTTCATACCAAGGCAATGAATGCGGGTTCAGATATAATGGTTTCCATTGCCGGCAAGAAGTTTCCGCTAAAATTAATCAGCAGTGTTGCTCCCAAAAAGATCAGAATAGGGAAAGTGCTGATTACCGATACCGGCTTTTATCAGATTTCCATTACCTGCCAGAAAAAAGCAGGAAAACAAATTGCCAATATTCAGTCTCTTGAATTATCGGGAAAACCTGCTGAAGGCATCCACTTTAATCCTGTTGCAAGAAGAAATGCAGCATCTGTGCATCTGAAATATCCCACAGAAGATTCAGCCAAAGTGATTGGGTTTTACAATGAGTTAATGGTGCCGGAAGGATACGATCCTTTGTATAGTTACTTTATGGCTTGTGGTTTTAAAAGAGGATACTTTGGTATGCAGGTAAACAGCCCAACCGAAAGAAGAATAATTTTTTCTGTCTGGGATGCGGGTAAGGAAGCAATTGATCCCAAAAAAGTTCCTGATTCCAATAAGGTAAAATTAATGGGGAAAGGCGATGGCGTTGTAACCAATGAATTTGGCAATGAAGGAACTGGGGGGCATAGTCATTTTGTTTATCCCTGGAAAGCCGGTGAGAAGTATCAGTTTCTGGTTACTGCATTAACCGATTCCGCAAAAGCCATGACCATTTACAGTGGTTACTTTTTCATGCCAGAGACAGGTCGCTGGAAATTGATTGCCAGTTTCGGTGCACCAAAGGATGGGAATTATCTTTCGAATTTATATTCCTTCAGTGAAAATTTCTGGGGAGTGAATGGACAGCTGGAAAGAAAAGTATATCTGGGTAATCAATGGATTCAAAAAGCCAACGGAAGATGGGAAGAAATACTCACAAGTAAATTTTCTTATGATGCAACCGGCAGAGAAGGACATCGGATTGATTATGGCGCTGGAGCAGAAGGTAAACAGTTTTATTTATCACATGGGGGATTTAAACCGTCTAATATTTCATTCGGTAATACCATATTCAGGCAGGCATCAGCAACCAGACCTCAGGCAGATTTAAACAAGAATCATGATTCTGTAGCCCGGGCTTTATTGGATGATGCCATTATTAAAGAGGCGGTAAATAACAAAAAGATTGATACCTCTGGAAGCATTTCAGATATTTATTATCATATTGTGCGTCAGGGAACAGGGAAAAATATAAAAGTTACTGACACAGTAACCGTTTATTATAAAGGGAGCTTACTAAGTAATGGGGCCATTTTTGATCAAACAAAGGAAAAACCGGCCAGTTTCCCGTTGAACCGATTAATTAAGGGATGGCAGCTGGCTGTTCCAAAAATTAATGTAGGCGGTAAAATAACCATTTATATTCCTTCAGGACAGGCTTATGGTATCAGAACAAGAAGCAAGGACATCCCGGTAAACAGTGTGCTGGTTTTTGATATTGAAGTGCTGGAAGCGCGATAATTTCTTTAACTTGACAATTCATTCTATCCAATTTTCGCTATTTATGAAAAAACTATTTGTAGTATTTTGTATGCTGGCTCAGTTTAATGTTCTGGACGCTCAACGTTCCAATACACCAGCAGAAACGGTTGCTACCAATTTGCAGGCATCTCCTGCAGGGGTTACAGTAGTGACTACCCGTCATTCCATGATGATTGCCGGAAAGAAAATTGATTATTCAGCACATACCGGATACCTCCATTTGAAAAATGATACGGGTAAGCTGATTGCTAAAGTATTCTTTACCTATTATCAAAAGCAAGGAGATGATCCTGCAAAACGTCCCGTCACTTTTACTTTTAATGGAGGCCCCGGATCATCTTCCGTTTGGTTGCATATGGGAGGCTTGGGGCCCAAAAGGGTTCAGTTCAATGAGGATGGTTTTTCAGAAGGACCACCCTATACTTTTGTAAACAACGAATATTGCTGGCTTGATAAAACGGATTTGGTATTTATTGATCCTGTTTCAACAGGCTACAGCAGGCCAGCACCCGGCGAGAATCCAAAACAGTTTCATGGTTTTAATGAAGATATCACTGCCATGGGGTCTTTTATCCGCCATTTTTTATCGAGATATGAAAGATGGGGCTCTCCCAAGTACCTCGCAGGGGAAAGTTATGGAACAACCCGTGCAGCAGGTCTTTCCAAATTTTTGCAGGACAGACATAGAATTTATCTAAATGGCATTTTCATGATTTCTGCTGTATTGAATTTTGGAACCAATGATTATTATGTTGGAAATGATTTGCCAAGAGCATTGTATATTCCTTCTTACACTGCTGCAGCATGGTATCATAAAAAACTGGCACCGGCTTTACAGGCTAATTTGCAAAATGCTTTAAAAGAAGCCGAAGCTTTTGCTATTGGCCCCTATGCTTCTGCCCTTATAAAAGGAGGTTGGTTGAGTGAGTCAGAGAAAGAAGCTATTGCAGAAAAAATGAGTTATTACACCGGACTGTCTAAAGAATATTGTCTTCAGTCTAATTTGCGGGTAGAAGAAAGCAGATTTTACAAAGAACTCAGCAGAAAGGACGGATTAACCATTGGCAGACTGGATGCCAGGTTCACTGGCCGTGATCTGGATGATGCCGGTGAAGTGAACAGTTTTGATCCCTCTTTTGCCAATATTGATGGTCCTTTTACCGCAACCATGAATGATTATTTCCAAAGAGAGTTGAATTTTAAAGAAGAAAATGGCTATAATATTTTCGGAGATGTATATCCTTGGAATTACAGCAACGTCCAAAATCAGTTTTTAAATGTGGCAGAGAGTCTGAGGGATGCAATGAGCAAGAACCCTGATTTAAAAGTATATATGGGTGCCGGATATTATGATTTTGCCACTCCGTATTTTACTGCCAAGTATGACATTGAACATATGTTTTTGCGACCAGAACAAAGAAAGAATATTCAGTTCTATTTCTATGAATCGGGTCATATGTACTATATTCACAAACCGTCACTGGTACAATTTAAAAAAGACGTAGATGCATTCTTCGAATTCAGTAGAGGGAAATGAGGCTGTTCGCAACTGTTTAATTGCCATTGCTTACAACAATGACCAATCTGCATATCGAACACTCTTTATTGCATTACACTCAAAACTAAAGCAGTTTGCATATTCTATCGTTAGATCCGAGGAAGAAGCAGAAGATATTGTTTCGGATTTATTTATGATGATACTTCAGCGAAAAGAACAGTTGTGTCAACTGGAGTCCCCATTGTTTTACTTTTATGCAACTGTCAGGAATATGTCTCTGAATTTACTTAAAAAACAGAAGCGTCGAGCCGGGTTGTCTATGGATGAATGGCAGGTTCAATTAAACAGTATTTATTTTAGGCCAGATTTATTGATGATAACCGAGGATATGGTTTTAAAAATAAAAATGGCCATCAATACCCTTCCTAATCGTTGCAGACTGATCTTTAAATTAATTAAGGAAGATGGGTTGAAATATAGAGAAGTAGCTGAATTGTTGAATATTTCTGTAAAGACAGTAGA
>CALEST010000178.1 GCA_937907555.1 uncultured Sediminibacterium sp. | reverse complement strand
TTTCAAAGGCTTCCAGGGTTTTGGATTCCTGAAACACTTTTAAGGCAGCAAACAAATTAAAATTGTCACCTGGTAAACCCAGCGACTTGGGTGTCTGAGACTGTGCCTGCAACTGTATACCAGTGGCAAAGAATAAGACTATCCATATGATTGTCTTTTTCATACTTCTTTGTTTTAGGAGTATAAAAACAAAATACATGCCAGTTAGATGGCAGTAAACTAATTTTGGCATTTATTTGCGTTTCATGAGTTTACAAATTGCTTCACTGAATTCCGGCTCCAATGGTAATTCTTATTATATCGGTAACGAAGAAGATGCGGTATTGATAGATATCGGGCTTTCCTTAAGAGAAACGGAAATCAGAATGAAACAATTGGGTTTATCCCTGCAAAAAGTGAAAGCCATTTTTATTTCGCACGAGCATACCGATCATATCAGGGGACTCTCTACTGTTGCGAATAAATATAAAATTCCCATTTATATTACTCCGGAAACAGCAAAGGGCGGGCCCAAACTCATCAGGCATTTGTCAAAAAATTTTACAGCGAATCAACCCATAATTGTAGGTCAGCAACATTTGTCCGATAACCAAATTATGGTTACCCCTTTTCAAAAAGAACACGATGCCGCAGACCCGCATAGTTTTGTGGTAAGTTATCAAGGCATCCATATTGGAGTGATTACCGATATTGGCATCGCCTGCAACAGGGTCTCCCATTATTTTCAACAATGCCATGCTGCTTTTCTGGAATCGAATTACGATGAAGTAATGTTGCGCAATGGGCGATACTCCCAACCACTGAAAGACAGGATTACCAATGGTCAGGGTCATATCTCCAACAGGCAGGCCCTGGACCTGTTCCGGAATTACCGACCCAAAAACATGAGTCACTTATTGCTTTCTCATTTGTCAAAAGAAAACAATCACCCAGATCTGGCTTTGCAAAATTTTCTTCCCCATGCAAATGAAACAGAAGTATTAATTGCTTCCAGATATGGTCCAAGCCCCGTTATTACAATCAACCCTGAATCCAGGCATTCACTGGAACTATTAAGAA
Source organism: uncultured Sediminibacterium sp. (assembly GCA_937907555.1). GTDB lineage: Bacteria > Bacteroidota > Bacteroidia > Chitinophagales > Chitinophagaceae > Sediminibacterium. The sequence goes on along the minus strand of CALEST010000178.1, from coordinate 9,009 downwards.
CTATTAGCCCGGCGCCAAAACCCAAGCAGGGCAGTTTGTTTGATTAGAATATCCTTACATTTAAGGAACAAATACGAATCATGAAAAAGTTCCTTTATACGCTACTTTTTTTAGCAGCAGGTTTTGTTGCATCCACAGAAACCATGGCGCAACAGAAAAACCCTTATACTTTGTTTGACGCAAATGGAAAGAAAGTTTCCTATGCAAAAATGATTCGTAAATTAAAAGAAAAGGATATTGTTTTATTCGGCGAATACCATAACAATGCCATTGCACATTGGCTGCAATTGGCGGTAACCAAAGACCTGCATGCGGAAAGGCAAATGGTATTGGGAGCAGAAATGTTTGAAGCAGACAACCAGGAACCCTTGAATCAATACCTTGCTGGCAAACTCAGCGCAAAGGGTTTAGACTCCAATGCGCGGCTTTGGAAAAATTATCCCACCGACTATGCCCCATTGGTAAATTTTGCAAAAGCAAATGCCATTCCTTTTATTGCTACCAATATTCCCAGGAAATATGCAGCACTGGTAAACAAGGGTGGTTTCACAAAACTGGACAGTCTATCCGCTGAAGAAAAAAAATGGATGGCACCTCTTCCAATGGCTTATGATGCCAACCTGCCAGGCTATGTAAACATGATGAAGATGATGGGCGTTCATGCAACAGACAATATGCCCAAGGCCCAAGCCAGCAAGGATGCAACCATGGCACACTTCATTTTACAGCATCACACACCCGGCTCTTTATTTTTACATTATAACGGAGCCTATCATTCTGACAATTACGATGGCATTAACTGGTATCTGAAACAACAAAAACCCGATCTTAAAATCGGCACTATTTCTACGGTAAGTCAGGCCAATATAAAAAGTCTGCTTGCCGAGAACAAAGGCAAAGCAGACTTTATTATTTGTGTAGATACAGATATGACCAATACCTACTAAGGGTATAGCAAATATTTCTTGCGCATGGTTTTGTACTCAGACAAACCAGGCTCCCAGCTGGCATAAATTTCTTCTACCGATTTGCCTTCGGCAACTTGTTTTCTGAACAAATCGTTTCCAATCAATTTATTGATATCACCAATCTGATTGCTTTGAGAACGATCAAAGAATTTATCTTTTTCAGGAAACTTGTTGTACAAGTCTATCATCCACTGAATCTGGATTCTGTTTTTCTTTTTCAATTCAGCAAGGTCTACTTTACGCAAATCAATTCCATAACATACTTTGTCCATATGCAATGGCGTTTCAGCCATTCCTTTGATGGAAGTAGGTGTGAACGAAAAATCATAAATACCCTTGTATAAAGGACTGCCGAAAATGGTAAAAGGATATTGGGTTCCCCTACCATGATTCAGCACTGTCCCTTCAAACAGACAGGTAGTTGGATACAGTATGATGCTCTGTTGTGTATTCAGATTGGGGGATGGTTTTACAGGCAACACATAATCCATATCGTGCGCATAGTTGGCCACTTTAATGATTTTCAATTTCGCCTGCATCTTGTTGGGCAACCATCCTTCTCCATTAATCATCTGTGCAAATTCTGCAATGGTCATACCATGTGCAATCGGGATAGGGAACATCCCGATCCCCGATTTGAATTTCATGTCGAGAATAGGGCCATCCACCAGGTATCCGTTGGGATTGGGTCTGTCTAAAATCAACAACTCTTTCCCATTTTCGGCACAGGCTTCCATAATATGACTGAGCACATTGATATAGGTATAGAAACGACAACCTACATCCTGAATATCAAAAATCATCAGGTCTACATCTGCCATATCTTCTTTGGAAGGCTTACGCTTAGGACCATAGAGCGATACCACTTTTACGCCGGTTGCCGGATCTACTTCATCGGCAACTTTAATACCTGCACTGGCATTTCCTCTGAAACCATGTTCAGGTCCAAACACTTTTACAATGTTCACGCCCCGCTTTAACATGCTGTCTACAAAATGCTTGTCTCCTACAATGGTAGTTGGATTTGCAAGAAGTGCTACTCTTTTTCCTTTCAAATAAGAAAGATATTTCTCAGTTTGATCGGCTCCGGTTTTAATGGGTTGATTTTTAAAGGGGGCAGATACGCGCAATTGCCCCTCTTTAATGGATTTGCCGGCAAAGGCATTTTTGTCTCCATTATTATCTGCAATAAATGCAGAACCCAGTAACCCCAATCCAATCAGTATCCCAAAATATTTTTTCATAGTATATCTATTGTCAGAAATTAATTTTCATATCCACCGGCACGCTTGGCTTTGGTTTGTGTTGGCCATGTTTGCGGACCGCGTGGGCTAGCATGCAATTCAGCTTTATCCGTAGGCATACGCTCAGGATCTTCACAAGCCATGTAAACTAAAATAGCAGTTAGAATAGCATTGTGTTTTACATCATCAAAAACAATCTTATCGTAGGTATCCCGATTGGTATGCCAGGTATAGTTACCGTAAGACCAGCCCAATGCACCCAAAGAAAATGCTGGTGCACCTACTGCAATAAAAGATGCATTATCAGAACCACCTCCTGCAGGAGAACCCGGGAAACTGGTTCTAACCGTATCTCTGATATAAGACGGAGCGGCAGCTAACCAACGGGTAATAAAATCTTTGGAATATTTAAATCCGGCACCTCCTAAATTAACCACACGGCCGGTTCCATTGTCCTGATTAAACAGGGCCTGTAAATTTTTAACTACTTCAGGATGATCTTCTACAAATGCACGGGAGCCGTTTAAGCCCTGCTCTTCTGATCCCCAGTGACCTACCAGAATGGTTCTCTTTGGATTGGGATAAACCGCTTTCAGAATGCGCATTGCTTCCATCATTACAAGCGTACCAGTACCGTTATCAGTTGCGCCTGTACCACCATCCCATGAATCAAAATGGGCAGATAGCATTACATATTCATTCGGTTTTTCTGTTCCCTTCATTTCAGCAAGCGTATTGAAAGTGGGAACAACGCCTAATTCCTTGGATTGTGCAAAAACAGAAATTTTAGGTGCTTGTCCGGATTCGGTTAAACGATACAACAATGCATAGTCTTCCAATGCAATATCCAGGGTTGGAACTTTCTTCGTATTCGCAGCAAAGATTTTGTTTACACCAAAACCATTGCTCCATAAGCTTCCTATTACACCTACTGCACCTGCATTCTCCAGAGCCTGTGCTAATTTAGCAGCATTCAATCCGGTTTTGCTAATGCGCTTTCTCCAGGCATCGGTAGCTTCATTTCTCTCCTTACGAATTTTTTCAATAGAGGCTTTGGTACCAAATTCATTCCAGTTGTAATCGGGTCTTCCAGTTGGCTGCGGCATGGCAATCAACACATATTTACCCTTTACATTGGGCAACCAGGCCTGAAAAGCCAATGAATCCGCTACATCCGCCAGAATAATGGTTTCCGCAGTAATGGGCTTTTTCATGGATGGGCTGAATGCCAGCTGTGTTCCTTCCAGTGATCTTGTCCAGGGTGCTACCATATCAATATGGGTAATGCCACGGTCCCAGCCTCTCCAGGTTCCGTAGTTTTCTCTTTTTGCTTCAATACCCCAGTTCTTGTACTGTGCAATGGCCCAGTCACTGGCTTGCACCATTTTGGTAGATCCAACCAATCTGGGTCCAATACCGTCCATTAATTCATGACCCAATCGCTTTAACTGTGAGTTGTCATTGGCCTCCTTAATGATGGCTTCTACCGTTGGGTTCAATTTTTCCTGTGCAAGAACAGGCATTGTAATAAAACCAAGTCCTACCGCCAGCAGGCCCAGTTTTTTGTGGAATGTTTGAGGTATGTTTTTCATAAAGTAATAATACAAAACTTATGCATGTACTTATGCAGTTTTGTTTTTTTTGTGATAGATGGATGAATATTATAAACCTAAATGATGTTTGGCTGCTGTGTCTTTGGCAATTTCATATCCGGCATCTGCATGTCTGATGACTCCAATGCCCGGATCGTTGCGTAAAACCCTTGCCAGTCTTGCTTCTGCGGCATCGGTTCCATCGGCTACAATCACCATACCTGCATGAATGGAATAGCCCATTCCTACCCCGCCACCATGATGCAGCGATACCCAGCTGGCCCCTCCTGCTGTATTCATCAATGCATTCAGAATAGGCCAGTCTGCTACTGCATCAGAACCATCTATCATGGCTTCTGTTTCCCGGTTGGGAGAAGCTACAGACCCGGTATCCAAATGGTCTCTTCCTATCACGATTGGGGCTTTTACTTTTCCGGTTCTCACGAGTTCATTAAATGCCAATCCCGCTTTTTCTCTTTCGCCTTGCCCCAGCCAGCAAATTCTGGCCGGCAAACCCTGAAAGGCAATTTTTTCCTTGGCCATTTTCATCCAGCGTTGCATGCTTTTATTTTCGGGGAAAAGATCCTGAATCACCTGATCGGTTACTGCAATATCTGCAGGGTCTCCGCTAAGTGCAGCCCATCTGAAGGGCCCCTTTCCTTCACAGAATAACGGACGGATATAAGCGGGCACAAATCCCGGAAAATCAAAAGATCTTCCGGCAGGTAGCGTAAGTATATTTCCTTTCGCTGATTGCTGTGCTTCATATTCCTGAGCCCTTGCTCTGATATTGTTTCCATAATCAAAAGTAATGGCCCCCTTGTCCATTAAACGCAACATCAGTTGCACGTGCAGATACATACTTGCATAGCTTCTGGCAATATATCCTTCGGGATCAGACACGCGCATTTTAGCAGCCGCTTCATTACTCATATCATGCGGTGTATAACCAATCAAAGGATCGTGTGCAGAAGTCTGATCGGTTAAGGTATCCGGAATAATATTTCTGTTCAGCAAAGCATTTAATAAATCCACCGCATTGCACAATACCCCAATACTTTTGGCTTCACCTCTTTCCTTATACATCAGCGCCTGATCAATGGCAAGATTGATGTCCGTGAATTTTTCATCAAGGTAACGAGTCTCTACTCTTTTGCTTATCCGCCATTCTTCTACTTCTGCAATCAATGCCACCCCTTCGTTCATGGTAATGGCCAGCGGTTGTGCTCCCCCCATACCGCCTAACCCAGCAGTTACATTTAATGTGCCTTTTAAGGTTCCGCCAAAATGTTTGTCTGCTATGGCAGCATAGGTTTCAAAAGTTCCCTGCACAATGCCTTGCGAGCCAATATAAATCCAGCTACCCGCAGTCATCTGACCATACATCATCAGGCCCTTTTGTTCCAGTTCGGTAAAGTGTTTCCAGTTGGCCCAGTTGGGAACCAGCTGCGAATTACTGATAAGTACACGAGGAGCATCTGCATGTGTGCGCATGATACCCACGGGCTTTCCGCTTTGAATCAACAAAGACTCATCATTCTCCATTGATTTTAATGCAGCAATGATGGCGTCGAGGGCTTCAAAATTCCGGGCGGCTTTACCTCTTCCACCGTAAACAATTAAATCTTCCGGACGCTCTGCCACCGCAGGATCCAGGTTATTCAGCAACATGCGTAAGGCAGCTTCCTGAATCCAGCTTTTACAGGAAAGCTGAGTGCCTGTTGGGGTTTTGTACTTGTGGGTTTCGTAAGACATGGCAATCTTTTAGCAATCGTTAAAAATTATTTGTACAATACAGCTTTGAAGATCGGTTTAATAAACCAGGTCTTCATAAGCAGCCTGTAATTCGTTGTAGGCATGCTGGTCTTTGGCTGCTTTGGCAGCAGCCATTCCCTTTTCGTACCAGCCAATAGCTGCATCATTCTCCCCTATCCTTTCCAGTAATTTAGCCAGGTGATAATAAGAGCCTATATAATCGGGCGCATCAGAAAGAATGGCTTCAAATAACAGTCGGGCTTTGGCATCCTCCCCCACTTTAATCCACTCCAGTGCCAATGCATGTCGAAGAAACAGATCCGCAGGATTATCTTTCAGCATTTCTTGAATTCGCTCTATTCGGTTCATGCAACTAAAGTATGAAATTCCGTAGTTTTACAAGGTGGAAAAAGATCAATACAAAGAAGACGAAAAAGAATTAGACAAAGCCCTCTCCAACGAAGCCTTGTCTAAGATGGATAATTCATTAACGAATTCAGAATTGGCTGCCCTGGCGGCATTTTTTGCGAAAGAAAGCAAGAAAGAAGATGATAAGTCTTCAACTAAGGAATGATGCCTGAAACTTTTTGGTTATTTTTTGGTTAAATACAAACAGTTATTAGTTTCTCATAGTATATTTGCGATAGTTGCATAAACAACTATTTAATAGATAAATCATAACCATATGAAGATTTTAGTTTGTGTTAGCAAAACACCGGACACCACTGCCAAAATTGCCTTTACCGATGGCAATACCAAATTTGATGAAGCAGGTGTGCAATGGATTATTAATCCTTACGATGAATGGTATTCGTTGGTAAGAGCCATTGAATTAAAGGAAGCCAACCCGGCAGCTACCATTCACCTGGTAACTGTGGGCAATGCAGATGCAGAGCCCATCATCAGAAAAGCATTGGCCCTGGGTGGTGACGAAGCCATACGTGTGAATACCGACAGCAGTGATGCTTACTATATTGCTGCACAAATTGCGGAAGTAGCCAAACAAGGCGGATACGATTTGGTTTTTACCGGAAAGGAAACCATTGACTACAACGGATCTTCTATTGGAGGTATGATTGCTGAATTGATAGATGCACCTTATATTTCCCTGGCTACCAAATTTGATTTAAATGGCACTACTGCAACAGTAGTTCGTGAAATTGAAGGCGGAGAAGAAACAGCAGAAGTAGCACTACCCTTGGTAGTAAGTTGTCAGAAAGGCGTGGCTGAACAGCGCATTCCCAATATGCGTGGTATCATGGCTGCCAGAACCAAGCCATTGAAAGTGGTTGAACCTGCTGCAGTGGATGCATTAACTACTGTAGTTGGATTTGAATTGCCGCCGGCAAAAGCGGGTGTAAAGCTGGTAGCACCAGACAACGTGGAAGAACTGGTAAGATTATTACACGAAGAAGCAAAAGCCATCTAAATTTTCAAAGCATGTAAATGCTTTTAACCATTCAAATTGTATAAAATGTCAGTTTTAATATTTATCGATCAAACAGAAGGTCATGTAAAAAAATCTTCTCTGGAAGCCATCACTTATGGTGCTGATCTTGCCAAGCAATTGGGCACTACTGCAGAAGGTATTGTGTTGGGAACTGTTACCGAAGATCTTTCTGCATTGGGCAAATACGGCGTAACTAAAATTCATCAGGTTGCCAATGAAACATTGAATCACCTGGATGCACAATTGTATGCCAGTGTAATCAGTGAAGCTGCTGCTGCAAGTGGCGCAAATGTGATTGTATTTTCTCACAACCAGACTGGTAAAGCAGTTGCTGCCCGTGTAGCTGCAAAACTAAAAGCAGGATTGGTAGCAGGTGCTTGTGCACTTCCTGATACCAGCAACGGTTTTGTGGTTAAGAAAACGGTTTTCTCCGGTAAGGCTTTTGCCAATATCAGCATTCAGTCTTCTGTAAAAGTAATTTCATTGAATCCGAATTCCTATAAAACAGTTGCTACTGAAGGAACCGCTGCAGTTGCTGATTTTGCTGCAACCGTTGGTCAGCCTCGTGTAAAAGTAACGGCAGTAAATAAAATTACGGGTGAAGTGCCTTTAACTGAAGCAGATATTGTGGTAAGTGGAGGTCGCGGATTAAAAGGACCAGAGAACTGGGGTATTTTATTAGACCTTGCCAAAGAATTGGGAGCTGCTACTGCATGTAGCCGTCCTGTAGGCGATGCGCATTGGAGACCTCACCACGAACACGTTGGACAAACCGGTGTTCAGGTTGCTCCTAATTTATACATTGCCATCGGCATTTCCGGTGCCATCCAGCACCTGGCAGGTGTAAACCGTTCCAAAGTAATTGTTGTAATTAATAAAGACCCTGAAGCACCTTTCTTCAAAGCTGCCGACTACGGTATAGTAGGCGATGCTTTTGAAGTAGTACCTCAATTAACCGCTGCCATTCATAAATTAAAAGCAGGCGCATAATTCAATGGGGCATTATCCCAATTGAATCCCACCTTTTTCTCGATAGTCTTCACGCACTGGCGTGAAGACATCGAGTATAAAACAATCTGTAATGGCCCTTCCGCTATGCAATGCATTCGAAGGAATTACAAATACCTGACCAGGTTCCAGCTCATAAGGAATATCGTTTACAGTCAGCTCAAATTTCCCATCTAATATATATGACACCTGTTCCTGTGGATGTGAATGTTTGGGCAAAACTGCACCAGCTTTTGCTTTTACATGCGAGTAAGTTGCCTTAGCTGTATGTATAAATTGAGCATCATAACCTTCAATTAAATTGCAGGAAGGTATTTCATGAATATTGTATAAAGGCATAACCATTATTTAGCTTCGTAATATGCATAAAAATTTGGGTAAATTTGCAACCATGCAAAAAACAACAAAGCAAAACCATCCGCTTTTCAGTGCAATCGGTTATGCAGAGGGAATTTCATTACTGGTTTTATTATCCATTGCCATGCCATTGAAATACCTGGCAGGATACCCATTGGCTGTTAAATATACAGGCTGGGCCCATGGAATTTTATTTGTTGCCTATCTGGCAATGGCACTATGGGTAAAGGAACAGGAGAAATGGCCATTCCGTTACCTGATCTACGCTTTTCTGGCCGCATTTTTCCCTTTTGGCACTTTCTATTTTGATAAATGGCTGAAGAAACAGCAGCGGGCATAAATCATTCGCTTTTTTGAGTTAATTTAGCACACACTATGAAGAAGATTGAACTGGAAATTGTTGCGCTTTCACATAGCATTACACAGACCCACTCCTATGCAGTTGTGTTGGGCGAAGTGAACGGGCTTCGTCGTTTACCCATTGTGATTGGAGGTTTTGAAGCTCAGGCCATTGCGGTAGCACTGGAAAATATGCATCCCAGCAGACCCCTGACTCACGACCTGATGAAAAACTTCATGAATGCGTTTGGTGTAGAGTTACAGGAGATCATCATCAATGATTTACAGGAAGGAAT
>CALEST010000177.1 GCA_937907555.1 uncultured Sediminibacterium sp. | reverse complement strand
TCCGCTGACTGGTGGTGACGGGTTTGTCGGTATGAAAACGACCTAAGGTCTGATCCCAGTATAGTTCTGATGTTTCTAGAGTGTCGCCATTGATTCGAATGATAACCACACTGTCGCGCAGGTAAATTTTATTTTCGTTTTCTAGGTAGCGCCCATATTTGGCACTGAGGGTGCTTTCTAATTTTGTGCTATCGTTATAGAATTCAACGAAAAGGGTTTTAGGAAATTCAGATTTTAAAGCACTATCTCCTTGATAGCGTAACAAAATGGGAGCCGTTAGTTTGGCTTTCATTTTACCCCCCATGCTAAGAAAGCTGGTAATATTTTTCCCTTCTTCAATACCTGGATTTTTTTTGCCAAGCTGCTTTACTTCATTTACATCGTTCTCGCAAGCGAGCATAAAAAAGCAGCCTGTTAAAAAGGCTGCTAATGTAAATATTGTAGAACGATTAGTCATATCTGCGTTTAATAAACCAAACATCACTTAAGCTGAATCCTAAAGTAAGCTGGGTATAGCTTTCTGTAAGGTTATTTACAGCAGAGCCTCTTTTGCCAAACTGTAAAGCAGCCTGTACTACCGTGTACTGTGTTTCATAGTTTCTCCATTTTCTAATGGGGAAACCAGCACCCAGGGTAAATGAACTATGTTTCAATCCATTTCCGTCTGCATTAATATAGTCTTTTCCAAACTGGAATCCAAAGCGATAATTTACGCTGCTTAGATAGCTGGTTGCGCCTTCTGCACTTGGACTAATCTGTCCGCCAAACTTCAGTGCCCAGCTATTGTTCAGCATGTCTGCCTGACCATAGGATCTGTATTTGGTCCATTGGGTAGTGGTAAATTCCACGCCTGCTGTCCACAATTGAAAATTACCTCTTGTATTCGTTAATGTTTTTACCAACATAAACCCTGCTTCGTAAGTAGCGGGCATTACGATGGTACCCTTGATATTGTCCTGCTTGGCAATACTGTCCACCTCAATTAATCCACCTGCAGCGGTCAACACATAGGTTTGTTTGGTCAATCGTTGGCTTGCATTCATGTTCTGTTGAAAACTAGCAGTGGCTCCAATTCTCATTAAGAGGTTTCTGGATGATTTTTCTGCTACATTTTCTTTTTTGGTAAGCGTGAATTCATATTGAACGCCAGCCTGCAAAAACATTTTACCGAAATTGGTTTGTGTAGCACTTCTGGATTCAAAATATTGTAAAGTGTCGTTGTAGAAAGTTTTGGTAGTGCTCAACTCCTGTCTGCCGAAAGTATAACCCGTATTGAAACCGGCACTGAAGTTCTTCCATTTTTTACCCAAACCAATAAAACCCTGATAAGTACCGCCGGATCCTTCATAGATAGAACCCACGCTGTCTCCAGCCACTCTGGCTCTGGATTCCACTCCATAATTGATTCTGGTGATTGGTCTTAATCCAAAAGCCATTCCCAATCCCTTCGCTTTCTTAACGGGTATACCCACTGCCAAATAACTTGGAATCAGATAAATGGAACTGAATGCACCATTTGGATTTTGACTTCTTAGTTTTCTGGAATCCAGGGACAGGCCTAAATCGTAAGTAACCATATAATTGGCACCATAAGTGGCCGGATTGTTGAAATTGACAGATTGCCCCACATTGTAGCTATTGCCATCGGCATAAGCGGCGGAAATACCGCCCATCGAACGACTGATGGCATGTTGGGAACCTACTAAATTGCCCAATCCATAACGGGAAAACGGTGAATTAACCTGAGCAGACGATTGGATTGCGTATAAAAAAAGGAAACTAACCACAAAAGCCAGCCTACCTGTTGTTGAACTCACTGATTGCATATAAGCCTTTAAAAATTAGGTTTGGGTCGGCAAATATCCTGTTTTTTAGGTGTGGTACAAAAAAAGGCATATCCCCCCCGGTTAACAGCACGTTAAAGTTGCTGTATTTTAGGGCATATTCGTCAATTATTCCGTCAATTTCCTTACTCATGCCCCAGATTACGCCGCTGAGCAGGTTGGTCTTGGTATCGTAACCAATCAGCGGAAACTGAGTTTCGGCCTTAATATAGGGCAACAAAGCGGTTTGTTCGTGCATGGCCCTGAATCGCATATTCATCCCCGGAGAAATGCTTCCTCCCAAGAACTCATGCTGGTTATTGATGAAATTATAGGTAATGCAAGTGCCCAGGCCAATCACTAGGTTGTGACTATGGGGAAACAAATCCACCGCGGCAGCTACGAGTGCAAGCCGATCGGCACCAATGGTTTCAGGTTTACCTACTGGGGTGGTTAGGGGCAATTGACTAGTATGGTTTAGGCGATGAAATTTTGATTTTGCTGCCAAATAGGTTTCAATGGCAGGGTCATGGTTAATTACCGAAGAAAGAATAATCTTCTCCGGACTCCATTCGTTCAGCAAAGCCTCAATGCAATTCAGGGAAGTATCCGGCAAATTAATTTCTTTCAGAAAGTCACGGCCTTTAAACACCCCCACTTTTTGTCTGGTATTGCCGAAGTCTAAACACAATGATATTCCCATGGTATTAATTAAGATTATAACCTGTTATTTTTTTAAAGGATCCGTTGATGGCAATTCTTTCTTTTAATTGTTCCATTCCTTCAATTACCGGTATTACTTTTTCCAAATGTCTTCTTAAGAATTCCAGTCGCTGGTCTTCCTGTAACAAACAGAGCAATTCGTATTCTTCTTTTAGCGAAAGACCTGCATGATGTGCCATATCGTAGCTTAACATTTCTGCCACTTTCTGCTGAAACTTTTTGGTAACATTCAATAAACGGTGAAGTATGTACACCGAATCCAGAATTTTAAAAGAAAGAAAAGGTTTTGCAATGGTGTCGTTGTTGGGGTAGTTTACAATGGCACCGCTGTATAATTTATCCGGAATCTGTTCAATCATTTCCAGCACCTGAAAAACTTTGGTGCCCCTGGTTTTAATATCCATTCTACCGTCTTCGTATACCTGCACAATCTCTGTAATCTCAACCATAGTGCCGGTTTCAGCCACTCTGTCGCCCAGCACGGTTGGAATACCAAAAGGCTTAGCTTCTGCAAAACATTCGGTAATCAGCTCTTTATATCTGGGTTCAAATATGTGTAAGTTTAATTCTTCACCAGGATACACAACTAATTCCAACGGGAAAATCGGGATAAAATTTATCATACACTTAAGCTTGCCCCTGCAAAATATTTCAGTTCTTTACAGCACAATTTAGCTAAAATGAAAATTGCGGGCTTCACAATTATTAAAAATGCCGTGTTAAATGATTATCCAATTGTGGAAGCCATTCAATCTATTCTGCCTGTTGTGGATGAAATGTATGTGTTAATTGGAGATTGCACAGATGGAACCATTGAGCTAATTGAATCCATACAAAGCCCTAAAATAAAAATTCATCATTCCGTATGGGATCCGCAATTAAGGTCGGGGGGATCGGTACTGGCGGTGGAGACGAATAAAGCCCTGCAACTGATACCCGCTGAATTTGACTGGGCTTTTTATATACAGGGTGATGAAGTGGTGCACGAGCAATACCATGCCGCTATCAGAGCAGGTTGTGAAATGCATCTGCAGGATGAGCGAGTGGAAGGGCTCTTGTTTAAATACCTGCACTTTTATGGAACATACGATTATGTAGGTGATAGCAGAACCTGGTACAGAAATGAAGTAAGGGTCATTAGAAATGATAAGTCTATTCAGGCCTATAAAGACGCACAGGGATTTAGAAAGCGGGGAAATAAAATTAAAGTGAAGCCCATTGATGCCTATGTATATCACTATGGCTGGGTAAAGTCTCCGGTACAGATGATGAAGAAACAAAAAGAGTTCAGTAAGCTTTGGCATCCAGATGAAGCATTAAAGCCAATGATGGAGCAGCCTGATTTTTTTGATTACAGTCAATTCGATTCGCTGGTACCCTTTACCGGCACCCATCCTAAAGTGATGCGGGAAAGAGTGGCAAGGGCCAACTGGAAAGTCAGCTTTGATCCCACCCGGAAAAAATTCAGTTTGAAAGACAAGCTTTTGTACCAGTTTGAAAAAGCAACCGGAGTCCGATTGTTTGAATTTCGCAACTACGTGCTGGTTAAATAATTTTTCTGCAACAATAAAAGCGGAACAATATGCAATAAGGTTCCGTACTGATAATTGATGGTGCATTCCACCAAACAGGATGCTGCAATGGCTAAAGTCCAGATGGCAATGGAAGCATTTTTATTTCGCCATGCATATAAGATAGGATAGCACAACCAGAGGCTGAATAAAATCATGCCTCCAAGGCCCACACCCATCCACCAAAACAACCATTGATTAAAGGGCCAGCCAAAATTGGTTTCGCTGCCCTGTGTAGAATTTTTGAATTCCTCCTGTAAACGATCCGGAGTAACGGCCCAGCCCATATTGCTGAAACCCTTTTCCTGTATGGCTTTCCAGCTCACCTGGTTCAATGCTCTTCTTGCTCCATCCGAATAATTCGGATCATAGCCTTTCTGATTGTATTGCTCAAAATCGTAGAGGGTATAATGAATTTTATTTTTCACGGTCGGAATCTGATAGGTAATTGCGCCAATGGAGATCAGTAAAAAAAGCGCGATTGTTTTCTTCTTTGTTTCCAGTAGGAACCATCCAATAAAAAGAATAAACAGCAAGGCCCAGGCGGTACGGATGGCGGTAAACAAAACACCTGCGATTAAAAAGAACAAAGATATTTTTAACCACTTGTTCGCTGGATCTTCTTTCAATACAATCCAATTCACCGCAACGGCACTCACCAATAATATTCCAAAGCGAACATGGTCTGTGTCCATGAAAACGGGCAAAGCTTTTCCGGATCCCAGTGCCTGAATATTTCCCTGTATATCGCCAAAGAATGCAATGAGCGGGTAGCATAAACCAATGATGGCTGCAATAACCCAGGCAAGTTGTATGCGTTTCCACTGCTGTATGTCTTTGATTGCAAGCAATCCCAATGTCCAGGCGGGATAAGCCAATGCAGTCAGTAAGATTTGCTGGTTCTGTGGATGAACCCAGCTACTTTGCCAGGAGCCCAATAGACAGAGCAAAGGGAATGCAAATGACCAGAGCAGTAAGGGCTGTTTGTGTATTTTTTCTTTTTGCCTGATTAATTCAATGATACCATATACCAACCACAAACCTGTTGCAATAGACAATACGGCACGACTAAAGTAAAGTCCTGCGAGGCTAATGATCATTAACAGCAGCGGTATATTTTTTCTGATATCTTGCATGGCAATAGCATAAATTTACATTCCGTAAGCATATATGTGGCATCAATTATTAGAAAGGATACAGGCAGGTAATTTTCAGGCAAT
>CALEST010000176.1 GCA_937907555.1 uncultured Sediminibacterium sp. | reverse complement strand
CCGGTATCCCTGATATTCTGAATGGTATCAGGGGCAGCTGCCAGCGGCCGATTGATATACCCTATTAAAGCAGGATCAGCCCCCAGATGCACAATACTGCTTACAACAGACAAATTAGGAACCCCTTCCTTACTAACCGTTCCCACCAGACTTACCGGTTTAAATCCCGTAAGGCAATTGATAAAATTGGCTCTGTAAAAACGCTCCCAGTTTTTAATTTCATCTATTGAATAATATCGCATGCTATATATAATGCCTGAGACATTGAATTGTTGACTAATCCTTGTCTGCTTTTTGTATGGGCTTATAAAATGCGGCACGCTTTGGACCCGGGAATGGAACATCATCTCCTTTTAATCCATGCCATAAAACCTTATTGAATTCAAGATCAGGCACATCGTCTTCCTTGGCAAGGCTGAATGCTTCAGAGCGGCGTTGCCATTCGTTTCTGGCCGTATTCCTTTCTTTCAAGTCTATACGGGGGAGTATAGAAGTAAAGGGAGTTAAATCCGGAGTGGATGTAAAAGAGCGCCACATGGGCGTAGCTGCTGCGTCATACTGACTCATGGGAGGAATTCCTAAAATCAACTCCATGGTTCTTAGCGCTGAAGAAGTACTGTACATGGTATGATCCACATATCCTCTTTTTACAAAACCACCTGCTAAAAATGCAATGCTTCTATGTGCATCTACATGGTCTGCTCCGTTCTGCGCATCGTCTTCAACAATAAAAATGGCTGTCTCTTTCCAGATCGGACTCTTGCTTAGGTGTTCTACAAAAAGGCCAACGGCATAATCATTATCGGCTACATGTGCATATGGAGTAGGTCTGCCTAGTTTTAAACCTTCCGTATGATCATTGGAAAAACGGATTGAATTGAACTGAGGAACTTTATTGATGGCCAGTAAGGAATCAAAATCTCTTTTCCACTGAGCATAACGAGTGGTATCCATTACCGAATTATTATAGCCTGTAAAGTATTTACAGAAATTGCCTTCCAATACAGGAATATTCGCCTTGTAATTGTCAACAAATTCACCATAACTCCTGAAACTAACACCGGCACGCTTTGCGTGATCCCAGAAAAACCCTCCTTTGTTATTGGCAACTTTTCTGTTCCCTTCCCCATCGTAACTTCCTCCTCTTCCACCATAACTGCTCACCCAGCTCTTTTCCAGAAAATCGGTTGCATATGCGCCCATTGTCCAGTTATGGCCATCCATACTCACTTCACCATCTACATAAAAATTATCGAGCAATACAAAATTTCTGGCAAGTGCATGTTGGTTGGGTGTAATGTTTTCACCAAAGAGGGTAAGTCTTGGATCACCGTTGCCTTCCTTCATATCACCCAACACCTGGTCGTAGGTTCTGTTTTCTTTAATTACATAGAATACATATTTGATAGGACTTTTATCTCCTACTTTTCTGGGGATGGGATTGCCGGCTTCTCCCTGTGCAAGTTTTTCTTTCACTTTGTTGTAGGGTGTATTCTGATAAACAACCTGCGAATACACACTCATTTGTTTTGCGCTAGGCATATTGATGATACTCATGGTACCCATGAATAAACCACCGATGTACTCCACTTCTTTGGGCTTGTTAGGATCTCCTTCGTGGTGCAAAACAATTTGTTTATTAGCAAATGGATTAGGGCCATACACATTGGCTTTGGAAGAAAAGCCTTTCCCATTCGTAACAAAAATTTTATTGCCAACTACTTTCACATTGGTTGGATACCAGCCTACAGGTATAAAGCCTTTGCTCTTACTGGATACTGGAACAGATACATCATACACAGCCAGACAGTTGTTATCTGCGTTGGCTATGAATAAAGTTTTTTCATCAGCACTTAATGCCAGGCCATTGGTTGTAGAACCATTGGGTGCATCCGGATACAAAGCCACATTCAGCACTTCAACCACTTTCAAATCCTTTGTCTGAATAACAGAAACTGAATTGTCATTGGCATTGGCTACATACAATACGGTTCCTTTTTTATTTAAAACAATTTCATTGGGATTATCTCCTACTGGAACCGAGGCAGTAATTTTTCTTTCTGCAGTATTGAACTGATATACTTTATCGCAGCCCCAGCAACTAATATAGAGGAAACGATTGTCTGGAGATAAAACACAAGTGTAGGCTTCTCCTTCCAGTGCCTGTTTAAATAATATTTGCTTAGTAGCTAAATCAACAATGTAAAGTTGATTGTTCTCTCTGGTAACAATATACATCCATTGTTTAGCATGGTCAATGGCTATACCAGCCGGACTAATTTTATTGGGCCATTTTTTTCCCAGAACAATGGAATCAACCAGATTCAGTTTTTTATTCTCAATGGAAAAAATTTCAATGCGGTTATTATGTCCGCCGGAAGCATACAGTTTTTTCTCGTCACTGCTGAAAGCCAATCCATACCAGCTTCTCTCAATAATTTTGGTATCCAGTATTTTCTCTGTAACAGGATCAATTAGTTGAATGCTCTGAGTTCCCTGTCCATTATTGGTAACTGCCATTAACTGCCGGGACTGGCTTACCGCCATATTCAAAGGGAGGTCTCCGAGAGCCAAACTTCTACCAACAGGCGTTAAACCCCATCCATTGGGCAACGTAACTTTTTTT
Organism: uncultured Sediminibacterium sp.; assembly: GCA_937907555.1. Taxonomy (GTDB): domain Bacteria; phylum Bacteroidota; class Bacteroidia; order Chitinophagales; family Chitinophagaceae; genus Sediminibacterium. Next base: position 162 of record CALEST010000176.1, on the reverse strand, counting down.
GCCAACAATTGTGGAACAGTCTGTGCAATAGCGCACTGAAAGGAAAAAAGGGCCAGGCCAAAACAGAGTAATCTAAACATGGTGCAATCTTTAGTGGCTAAAGGTACACTTCTGTATAAAAGAAAAACCGGCTTATCAATTATTTAATACACAAACTACTGC
>CALEST010000175.1 GCA_937907555.1 uncultured Sediminibacterium sp. | reverse complement strand
TTGTTCTGCCATTGGCGGCATCATTGGTAGTATTTGTAAATACGGCAATGTTGGCTGTTTCAAATTCAGGAGCCCCCGTGTATTTCAGCAACTCGGTTACATAGGCTGAATTGATTGATTGCTTACCCCATTTGCAAATGTGAAACAAAGATATTAGCGTATGGGTTTTACCGCCGCCAAAACCTGTTTGTAAAGACATAACCCTGTTCTCTGCATCTTCCTTTCCATTTAATCCTTTAATGACTGTTTTAGCAATAGACTTTAAACCAGCTGTGATAAATGTTTTGGAAAAAAATACTACCGGGTTGTTATAAATTTCCCTGCCGCCATTGCCTAAAGCAACTTCGGCCAGGTTAGCTGCAAACACACTTTCATCCAAACGGCCCTGCTTAATATCCATGTGTGGTGAAACCACCCGGAACCAGGGTTGTAAATCACCTGATTTAGATTGTTGTTTTGATTTTGTTTCAGAAGGAGCTTTGGCTTCCTGTAATACGGCCAATGCCTGTTCCAGTTCTTCCATTTTTAAGGCACGGGCTATACTCTTCATCTGTATAAAAGACTCTGTAAAATCGTCCTCGGTAATTTCCTGGAAGTGCGCCAGTTTGTTACGGGTTTCATAAATGGTGTCTAAACGGGTAGCCAGTTTATTCAGGTCTTTACCGAAATCGGGTTTCAGCAAATCTTTAAACTTGAGTGCAAAGGATTTAAGGAAAGGGTAGTCAATTAATGCTTCTGGTGTAGTGCCTTGCTTTAAACCCATATTCCAGGTATCTTTCTGTGCAGGGTATAATGCTTCCACAAAAGTAGCTGGCCATCGGTCACCTACCTCTTTCATTAATACAGAAACAACATAGGGGCGAAAGCCTTCAATAAATAGGCCCAGCCCTTTGTATAAATTGTCCTGTTGTTGTTGGTTGATTGCCATGTGTAATTATCTTTTTATTCGTATAATTTTCCCTGTTCTGGTTTAGCAGCCTGTATGGTTTTGCTTTCTCTTATCAGGCTGTCTTTGTTTGTTACTAAGCCAATAGCTTGTTTATGATCTTCGCTGTCATTAGGTAGTACCTCACAAAGTGAAGTTACAACTCTCCAAAAGCTATTTTCGGAACTGGCTGCAACTTTACCAATGTACTGTATAAGTCCATTTCTGTTTGTGCCTTTGTATAAGTTCATTGCTCTATGTACCTGATCTATTAAGAGATCATTTGTTTTCTCACCTAAGTTTGGCTTTTCAGAAATTCGTTGTTCAAACGTTCCTAAAGTCTGTTTATTCCCATTTTTTAAAAGGATATGTTCTTTGAATAGATCATTTGTTTCCATTGATAACCCGACTTTAACTAAATTATTCAAATCACCAAAATCACTTTCAGTGAAGCCATATAACTGTAACCAGCCTATATAAAATTTAGTAAATTCGTCACCTTCAAATCCTTTTAATAAAGCATTAAATGCACTTTCTCTTGCCATTACTAATAATTCTGCAACAGTAACTTCACTGCCGTCGGCTTTCTCTACTTTTTCGTATTTGCCAAATTCACTAACAGCTTGACCAAAGCAAGCGGTAAGTAAATCTGAACCTCTGAACCCTAATTGGTATAATTCCTCTATTTCTTTTGCGACAGTCTTTTCAATTGCTTTCTTCACCTCTTTATAGTCACCATACCCAATTTTTAATGATGGTTTGCATGAAACAGTAACCGATGAAGAAAGAAATGCTTTATTTTCCTTTAGTCCCCCTTTTTTTTCAGTTCCAATAGCCCAACTACCAGTTATATTCATATTGGAATTTAAAATAGAGTTGCACAGTGTAGTCCATGCCTCAGTACTTTGATGCGCAAACATAATACTTATACTATCATATGTTTGATACTCTAAGGCTTCAAATATTTGGCTTAATTTTTTTTCAAAATGCCGTCTTGCACTTTTTTCATCATCGTTATGGTTATGCTTCAAGGCTGTACATTCCTCAGACTTTGGTGTTTGAGGAGTTGAAAAAGTTAATGGGTATAAAGAGCCAATTGATTTTTTTAGCCATATATAAAAGAAATCAGATAAGTCTGCATAAGCCACTGCATCGTAATAAGGAGGATCCGTAACTACCGTCGTAATATATTTTTTATCAAACTGCATTTTTTCGCCGCTTGATATATTTGACAAATGTGTTGTAAAAGGATAAGTGCATTCTGATTGAATATATTTTTCAATCCATGATAACTGTTCCAGTTTAAGTAAATTTACCTCGGGATAGTCAAAAACCATTTGAATGGCTTGCAAACCAAAAAGGTCCACTACTTTTTCGCCGCCTAAATCTATTATACCAAATTTTGTAAGCCGTGCCGCCATTCTATCAACCCAAATTCCTAAGTAAGTCTTAATTGCTTTACTATATTCAGGATTTATTTCGTGGATTTCTAATTCATTGCAGTTTTTAATTAATGAATTAATTGCTAATAATTGCCGATCAGAAAATAATTGTCCCCATTCTTCAAAACCCCATAAGCAAAATGCCATTGCCTTAGTATATTTTACTGGCAATTTTTCCTTCGGACGATTTAAATCTTTCGGAATTTTATCAATTATTTCCAGGTCGGTAGTACTTGGTTTGAAATACTCTTTCCCGTTTTTACCATCCCTTATTATACATACTAATCTATCATATGCAATACCACTTATAAATTGTTTTTTTAAAATGTCAGCAGTTGTAATGTTATTGCAACATGGGCAAAGCAAGTTACCCCTGTTTATCCATCCTTCTAAATCACACTTGCCTTCTTTTATATCAAAAGATATTTCTTTGTCATTAATTATTGGGTTTAAATAAATTTGTTTCCCCACTTTGTTACATAGGTAAAATTGTTTCATTAAAGGGACCTCTGCTTTACATGTAGGGTTCATGCAGAAGCCAACTCTAACCCAATAATAAATTCTGGGTGAATCTCCTTTCTTATCAATTGGGTAATAAATACCTATTTCTTTTTCAGTGTTATCCAGCGCTTTTTTTGCATAATAACTTACATCAAAAACTAACTGATTATTAATATTAGCACCCACAGCTTCGCCGTTTACAAATTCTTTTTCTTCCATAGGTAGTTTATTAAATTCTTCAATGCTATAGAATTTAATAAACTCAGATTTGCTAAAAGTAATAGGTTTCCCAAATTTCTGTGGAAATTCTAAACTTCCTTTTTGTATTATATGAGCTACAGGATTTAAATCATTTCCATAGGTACGACACCCTAAACGAGAAGCCTCTAAAGGGATTGCACCTCCACCCGCAAAAGGGTCAAATACCTTTGGCATTTTCAATTGAAAAGCCTCAATTGCATTGGTTAGATTTGCTTTGGCAACTTTTACTTTTTTACTTTCAAGATGCCTATCTTTTATTTTATATAATTCATTTTCAGAATTTTTAATATTCGTGTAGTGAAGTTTGAAATCACTCAATAACTCTAAAGCGGAAGTACTTTCTGTTGCATTATATGCTACCCATATTAGCATACGGGCTTTATTTATCACAACTTCATTATTTTTATTTTCCCATTTTATAAGACTATACTCACTTATTTGTTCTTTGGACTCAGTTTTTTTACCTAATCGAACATTTTGAATATAAGTATTTGAGAACTTCCCGATAAACATCAATAGCCTATTTCTTAAATTATCTTCCATGCGATCAATTGCCGATGTATAAGGTATATCATCATATGGTTTATAAGGATCTCTCAGGTCGCTATCTTTACCTAAAAGGATTTCAACTGCATCACAAAAAGATTTTGGACAATTTTTATCTA
>CALEST010000174.1 GCA_937907555.1 uncultured Sediminibacterium sp. | reverse complement strand
TACATGGATGCTCTTAACATTAAAGCTTCTCCTTCTACTGAATTTTTCTTGGCAGTTGAAGAAGTTACTTTGGCAACAGCTGTTAAAACGTTATTACAACGGTTAATGGTGTTGTAACAAGCTGCCCAGGTATCACGTGCAAAGTTGTTATCAGATACCATTTGCGTCTGATAAGCATCAGATAAACCTGCAAAAGTTCCTGTAAAATTGATATTGGTTGAATTGCCGATAACATCATTTAAAACCATGATATCACCGCCGTAAGCTGCGGCACTTTGTGCTCCATCATATGCACCTACCAGAGTAACCAATACATCACCTTCTGTATTTAATGCAAGATTATCCGCTATACTAGCTGTTGGTGCAATGTCCAATCTTTTTTCGCAACCTACCAGTGTAATAGTACCTAAAAGCAGTGCAGCTTTAAAGTAATTACTCATGTTGTTGATTAATATTTTCATAATAGTTATTATTAATTAATTAAAAACCTACGTTCACACCAAACAAAATAGTTCTTGGCTGAGGTGATGTATAGAAATCATTTCCTTTAGCAATATTTGAATCGAAAGAGTCCGCATTAACTTCTGGATCCCAGTAAGTATAATTGGTAAAGGTTAACAAGTTCTGTGCTGATACATACACTCTTAAACGCTCGATCTTAAATTTAGACAATTGCTTTGCATTGAAAGTATAACCCAGAGAAACTGTTCTCAAACGGATATAAGAACCGTCTACAATATAACGGCTACTTGCCTGAGATCCATTCACTCTGTACAAACGCACCTGAGGAACATCAGTAATATCACCAGGCTTCTGCCATCTTCTCAACTGATCTGCAGTATTGTTGTCTTCGTATAACATACTTGCAGAAGAGTATCTACCCATACCATAAATATTGTTCTCATTACCCAATACACCATTAAAGAAAATTGATGCATCAAATCCTTTATAAGAGAAATTATTAGTGATACCCAGGATATAATCAGGGTTTGGATCACCTGCTACAATTCTTTGTGCAAGATTATAGTTGCTGGTTGTACCCTTATTTAAAGATCCGTCAGCATTCTTGGTATTCAAATAGAACAATGCGTTGCCGTTAGCAGGATCAACACCCGCATATTGAGGAGTGTAGAATACACCCACTGCATATCCTTCCTGAACACGGTTCATGCTGCTGATACCACCTTCAATAATTTGACCAGCGATATCGGTTACCTTACCTATGTTACGAGCAATATTAAAGCTGGTATTCCATTTAAATGCACCAATCAGGTTCTGCGTATTCAAAACAAATTCAAAACCTTTGTTCTGCAATTTACCCACGTTTCTAACCTGGCTGTTGAAACCAGTAGTTGCAGGAATATTTACATTCAACAATAAACCTTCGGTATTTTTTACATAGTAGTCAATTTCACCGGTGATACGGTTGTTCAAGAAACCGAAGTCGAAACCGATATCAAATTGCTTGGTAGTTTCCCACTTCAGGTTGTCGTTTCTCAACTGAGAAGGACGCTGACCGGCAGCACCGGCATAACCAGCATCTCCGGAGAATAGACCTAACTGAGGGAAGTTTCCGATTTCAGCATTACCTACGATACCGTAGCTCGCACGCATTTTCAGGAAGCTGATGAACTTATTATCCTGTAGGAATTTTTCGTTACTCATGATCCAGCCCGCAGAAATTGCAGGGAAGAAACCTGATCTTGAATTTCTACCGAATCTGGAAGACTGGTCAATACGAGCGCTCGCTGCCACAATATACTTCTCGTCAAAAGTATAATTGGTTCTTAAGAAATAAGAAAGGAAGCGGAAGTCGGTCTGAGAAGAACTACCACTTGAGATAGTTGCCGCACTGGCAATCTTCTGATAAGAATCGGAAGGGAATGCAGTACCTTCTGTAAAGTTGTACTTAGCCTGAGACTGCTGATACTGAGTACCCAATGTTGCACTGATATTGTGCTTATTTACAACAGTGCTGTAATTAAAGTAAGACTGTGTATTGTAGTTGGTTACAAATGCACCTCTGTTGGTACCCAAACCTCTGGACGCTCTGGTTTGGTTTCTAACAGTTTGCGTTTGGAAATAACCTTCTTCGTTCTGACTTAAGTAGTCCATACCAAATTCAGTCTGGAAGGTTAAACCTTTAGCCAAATAAGCTTTAATATAAGCATTACCAAAAGTTCTGTAAACGTCTTGAGTATATTTAGCATAGTTCACAGACAATACCGGGTTATAATACAAAGGAATATTCACGTCTCCGGGAGGTGCACCAGCAGGTAAACCAGTATTCGGATCGGTGAATGGAGTCATTGGCATTAATGCGATTGCCTGTAAAGGATTGGAGAAGGCGTTATCATCAGGTAAACGTCTGTTATAGGTTCTGGAAAGGCTTAAAGAAACCCCCATATCCATCCAATCGTTAACTTTCTGGTCAATGCTTAAACGACCGGTAGTTCTCTTTAATTCGTTACCAATCATGGTACCAGTTTGCTCTAAATGCTGGAAAGAAGAGAAAAACTTGGTTTTATCTGTACCACCTCTGATTTGTAAATCAGCTTGTCTGTAAGGAGCTTTCTGGAAAACAGCATCCTGCCAGTCATAAGATTTCTTTGGATCTTTTGACCAGTTGCCATAACTGTAATAATCCATTACACCATCTTTAACATAGGTAGTCCAGCTATCCGGATCATTCAATGGAGTACCATCCAGATCATCACGATATTTAGCACCTTCTAAAATAAGTGTAGCATATTCTTCAGAATTCAACATTTTCAAACGCTTGGTTGCTTCAGCAGCACCAGTCTGATAGTTGAAAGTAACCTGTGTTTTACCTGCACGACCTCTCTTGGTTGTAATTAAGACAACTCCGTTTGCCGCACGGGAACCAAAAATGGCACCTGCAGAAGCATCTTTCAATACCTCAATAGATTCAATATCGTTGGGGTTAAGATCCACCAATGGGTTGGTTGCACCACCATAAGAACTTTGGCTATTGGAAGTCATTGGAATTCCATCCAATACATACAAAGGCTGGCTGCTCGCACTAATGGAAGAGTTTCCTCTAACACGAACAGTAACCGCCTGTCCTAATTTACCAGACTGGCTGTTTACAAATACACCTGCTGCCTTACCTTGTAAAGCCGCATCCACACTGGGTGTGGGCATGTATTCAATATCTTTTCCTTTTACGCGGGCAATATTACCTGTTACTTCTCTTTTAATTTGAGCACCACCGAAACCGGTAACGATTACTTCACTCAAATTAGAAACAGAAGAATTTAAGGCAACATCCACATTGGTACCTCTTACAGGAGCTTCCACTTCAGAATATCCTACATAAGAAAACACCAGGGTTTTTACGCTGGAAGTTACTTTAATACTGTACGCACCATCCGCGCCTGTTAAGGCGGTTACAGCGGTACCTTTTGCTTTTACTGTAACACCACCCAGCGGAGCCCCGTTGGCGGCGTCAGTAACTTTACCTGACACGGTTGTTTGAGCATGAGCTACCACAACACAGAAGAGAGCAAAAAGCCCTACTAGCAGTTTTTTTCTCATATTTAGTTTTTTGGTTCTACACCGGTGAGTTCACCAGTTAGCCACCAAGTTAACAAAAAATTCATTTGCAAACGATTTGTTAAAGGTTTTTTTAAGGTTTGTTAAAAGGATGAATGGTTAAAACCAGGTTATTTAAATGCGAATACGCCTGATTGGGTTAAATTCTAAAAACTTACGAGCAAAAGTCTTATATATAGTTTTATTTAAAATATATAAATAATTTTATGTATTTTAAATTGTTTATCAATTATTTAAAAAATTGAAAAGAGAGAAAACTTCCTTCATCATCAAAAATTAATTTTGCAGTTTGCCCTATTTTGGTAATTTAGTGGTAGAATTTAATGGGTTAGTAAGTAAAAGGGTCA
>CALEST010000173.1 GCA_937907555.1 uncultured Sediminibacterium sp. | reverse complement strand
GTGGAGTATTGGCATTTGCACAAAGCCGGGTGGTGTCCGGTAAGGTTACCGATAATAACGGAAAGCCTGTACCATTTGCCTCAGTAATTGTTAAAGGTAAAGGTGCCGGTGTACAAACCGATATTAATGGTGAATACAGTATCAAAGTAAACCAGGGAGACGTACTGCAGATTTCGCAGCTAAATTTTGATATTGTTGAAGTTCCTGTTGGATCAATGAATAGCATCAACACGACGCTTGAATTAAAAGCAAACACCATCAAAGAAGTTATCGTAACAAGTGCATTCCAGACAAAGCGTACACTCAGAAGCCAGTCTTCTAACGTACAAAATGTTAGTGCAGAGCAACTGAACACGGTTCGTGCTTCTGATGTAAACAATGCATTGGCAGGTAAAGTAGCAGGTGCACAGATACGCAGCCAGTCTGGCGTTAAAATGGGCGAAGGTGCTGCTGTTCGTTTACGTGGTGAGAATGGATTGGGTGCAGGTGGTGGCCCGGTATATGTAGTTGATGGAACTATTATGCCTAATTCAAATGATATTAATACAGATGATATTGAAGATATAACTGTTTTACAAGGTCCTGCTGCTGCAGCTTTGTTCGGACCAGATGGTGCCAATGGTGCGATTGTTGTTAATACAAAACGTGCAAGGAAAGGTCAGGCCGGATTTGGCGTTGAAATAAACAGTGGTGTTACATTTGATAAAATATACATCACTCCAAATTACCAGAATGCTTATGCAGGTGGTGACGGTGATTTTCGTCAGTATAAATACAGAGCGGGTGATCCGATAGGATGGCAAGCTTTGGATGGTAAATTCTACCATGACTATTCTGATGATGCAAGCTGGGGACCAAGAATGGTTGGACAAGAGTATATTCCATGGTATGCATGGTATCCTGGATCTGAGTATTCATTTAAAACAGCAAGCTTAACTCCTCAGCCAAACAATGTGAAGAGTTTTTATGAAACAGGTATAACCAAAACCAATAACATCAATTTTTCAAAGGCAGGAGATAATTATAGCCTGAGGGCATCTTATACCAATTTAGATGTAAAAGGCCTTATTCCTACTGAATACATGAAAAGGCATACATTTAATACTAACTTTTCACTGGATATTACCAGCAAACTTACTTTTACTGCCAGTGTGAATTATATTAATCAAAAGCGCAATTCAGAAAACAATGACAATTATTCTAACCAGTCAACCGGTTCATTCAATCAGTGGTTCCACAGGGATCTTGATATGGCGAAAATGAAGGAATTGCGTAATTTGAAATCACCAGAAGGTATTTATGCAAGCTGGAACAAATCTAATCCAACTGCATACAATCCGGCAAACCCGGTTGGTTCTTATGGAGCTAATTTCTGGTTCAACCCTTACACTTATTTCGATTTAATCAAAAACCCAGATAACAGGGATCGAGTATTCGGTGATGTATCTTTAAGGTATAAGATAAACAATGATCTGAGTGTTAAGGCTACTTACCGCAAGCAGCAATTAAATACGGATGGATATAGAATCTATCCAACTGAAATGGAAAATAGTCAGACCCAGTCATCTTTCAATCCTTATGATGGAAATGGTAAAGCGGTTTATGGAGTATTCTCTACTTTAAGCAATCGTCAGAATTATGAGTTACTGGTTTCTTACAGCAAGAAAATCAGGGATTTCGCAATCAATGCGAATGTTGGTTATGATGAATTAAAAACAAGGCAGCGTACATACAGTGCTAATACTTTTGGCGGTTTGAATGTACCAGGTTTATATTCTTTGGCAAATTCTAAAGATCCTATTCAGAATTCAACCAGGACTGATAAAGCGATCGAGGTAGTTACACAATATAATAGGAGAGGTTTGTTTTTCAGGGCTGACCTGGGTTACAAGAACTTCGCATTTATTGAAGGAACCTTCCGCAGAGATTATACTTCAGCTGAACCTGTTGGAAATTCAATCGATACCAAATCAGTGGGTGCTTCATTCGTATTCAGTGATTTTATCAAAAACAGGAAAATACTTAGCTATGGTAAAATAAGGGCATCATATGGCCAAATTCTGAATTCACTTGGAGTTTATGACCTGGGTACATATTATACACCTGATCCAAATAAATGGCAAGACAGGTTTGGTAATTCCAATTTTATTGAAACTGAACCCGCTACTCTGGTAAATCCTGCTTTACAGGGTGCTACCAATGATGAAAAAGAAATTGGTATCGAAACACGTTGGTTAAAAAACAGAATTGGTTTAACAGTTACTTACTGGGACAGAACAAATAAGGATTTCCCGGTTAACGTTACAATACCAGCACAAACAGGTTATACAAGTGTAAGGACAAATGCCGGCGAAATTGCAAAAACTGGTATTGATTTACAATTGTTCTTAAAGCCAATTCAAACAAAGAATTTTGAGTGGGATATCAATGCAACATGGGGCAGGTTAATTAAGAATGAAGTAGTATCAATTGCACCAGGTGTTGACAGGCTAGTATCTGCGTCAGGTGCTTTCTCTGGAACATCTTCTGCATATACAGTAAGTGCAGTAGGTCAGCCTTGGGGTCAAATGTTTGGAAATGGTATCAAGCGTGACAGTCTTTCTGGTCAGCCAATACTTACTTCTGCAGGTTTATTTATCAGGGAAGATAATGTTAATTTCGGCAGTGTGCTTCCAGATTATACCGGTGGTGTTCAGAATACATTCACGTTGTTTAAGAACTTTACAGTTAATATCAATATTGATTATCAGTATGGTGGTAAATTCTTCTCTCTGTCTGATTTCTGGGGTACATTCTCAGGTCTTACAGCACGTACTGCTACTTTAAATGATAAAGGTTTTTCTATCCGCGATGCAGTTGAAGATGGCGGTGGTGTTCACGTAACAGGTGTTGACAATACAGGAAAGGCGGTTGACTATTATGTTGATGCGCAGACTTATTTCCACCAGTTCAGGAATGCAAACATCTCTGAAAATAGTGTGTATGATTTAAGTTTTGTTAAATTAAGGGAGTTTAGTGTAGGTTACAGGTTACCTGTTGAAAGAATGGGTATAGGCAGATACCTGAAAGGGGCAACCTTTTCTGTAATTGCACGTAATCCATATTTGTTGTGGGCTAAAACTAGGGATTTCGATCCATCAGAGATCAGTGCTGTTCAGGGTGAAGATGGTCAATATCCTGGAACAAGGTCTATCGGTGTTAACCTTAAATTGAATTTCTAATTTAAGAAAAACATTGTCACAGAATAGACAAAGAAAAGCACATTAAAAACCTTTAAATTTTATAAAATGAAACATACTTTTTTTAAAACCCTTTTTCTGGTGTCTGCCGGCACATTTATTCTTGCAGGCAGCAGTTGTAAAAAACTGGAGGATTTTGGAGATACCAACGTAAATCCAAATGGTTCAATCACGCCAATTACTGCTGCATTACTTACTAGTGCAGAATCAAACCTGGCAGGTATAGTATCAGGAGTAGTAAGTGGCGGATCAAAAGCAGGTTTATTTGCTCAATACATTTCTGAAACTCAGTACACTGATGCATCTTTATATGCTGAACCAACTTTAAACATGGGTGGTACGTATTCAGGACCATTAATGGATCTGCAGGTAATCATCAATAAAAATACTGATCCCGCAACAAAAGGTTCTAACGAAGTTCAGAGTTCAGGTTCAAATGGTAACCAAATTGCAGTTGCAACAATTCTGAAAGCATATTATTTTTGGACTGTAACTGACAGATGGGGTGATGTTCCTTACTCTGAGGCTTTACAAGGTGCAGGTAATCTTTCTCCAGCTTTTGATAAGCAGGAAGATATTTACCTTGGGTTATTGCAGGATCTGAAAGATGGTATTGCATCCTTTGACGGTGGATTGAATGTGGTAGGAGATCTTATATATAACGGAAACCCTTCTAATTGGAAAAAACTTGCTAATACGATGCGCATGCAAATGGCTCTGCGCATGTCTAAGGCAAATCCAACTTTGGCGGCTTCTGAATTTGCTGCAGCTTATAACGATGCTAATGGTTTTATCAGGACTAATGCTGAAAATTTCACATTAGATTTTCCTGGTGGAAGTTTTAAAAATCCATACTTCCTCATTTATGATGGACGTTCGGATTATGCATTTTCAAAAACCATTGGTGACATCATGAGTAATATGGGTGATACCAGGAAGAATCTGTATAAATCAACTGGGGCAGATTTCCCTTATGGTTTAGTTAGAGCTGATGCCATCACACTACCAACAACTTATGCTAAATTTCTTTCTGCGGATATGTTGAAAGAAAATGCTCCTGTTGTAATTATTTCAGCTGCTACAAGTTTATTAGCTGCAGCTGAAGGTGTAGAAAGAGGCTGGGCAACTGGAAATGCA
>CALEST010000172.1 GCA_937907555.1 uncultured Sediminibacterium sp. | reverse complement strand
ATTCTAATGACGGATTCTCACTTTGTTATAAATTGGATAGTTAAATGAAATATTTGTTTTCTTTGCAACATGAACGCTGCCATTAATTCTATCATCCAATCGTATAAAATGCTGCCTCATCCTGAAGGTGGATTCTTTAAAGAAACCTATCGGTCTGCCATTGAATTGGATGGGATTTCTCTGCAAAATGGGATGGAGGGAACCAGAAATTGTTCAACAGCGATACTGTTTTTATTGGTTCAAAACTCATTCTCTGCATTTCACCGGATTAAATCAGATGAGATCTGGCATTTTTATGACGGTGATCCGGTACAGATTCATGTAATAGAACCCAACGGATTTTATCATATGATTAAACTGGGAAAGAATGCAATGAACAATGAAGTATTTCAGGCAGTTGTGAGTGCAGGAGCCTGGTTTGCAAGTAAAACAGAGGGGGAGTATTCTTTGGTTGGATGCACCGTTGCCCCGGGTTTTGATTTTGCCGATTTTGAATTGGCCAAAGCAGAGATTCTTGCAACATCATTCCCCAATCAAAGGGAATTGATTTTTTCTTTTTGCAGGGATTAACGATTGAAATGAATAAGAAAATATCCCAGAATACTTAATAATAATACGGCAAGCGTAACCATTACAATCCATTGCTGGTTATCTAATTTTCTCTTTCTTCTCTTTGCTGTGCTTTTGCTGATTTGTTTTTTTAGCTGCTGGTTTAACAGCGAAGTAGTACTGGCAAGTTTGGATTTGTCTTTGAATGCAGACAAACCCTCCAGGGCGTCCATATGAAAATCGGAAGCAGCAATCTTTTCCTCTAGCTCATATTGTTCAGCAGCGTCCACTTCATTTTTCAGATAATTCAGTAATTCATCATCTGAAAGATGCGCTTCTTTTTTAAATATGTTTTTCCAGCTTTTCATATTCTGGTTTGTTTTTTTAAAAGCAACAATTTAAGATTACGCTTTCCATTTTGAATATTGCTTTTTACCTGTAAAAGAGAGTATCCAGTGATTTCACTGATTTGCTGGTAGCTTTTTTTATGGTGATAAAATAAAGTTATGCAGGATTTCTGTTCCGGATTTAATTCTTCAAGTGCTTCTTCCAGCAGTGTTAAATTCATTTCTTTTTCTACAATACTTTCCTTGTCTGAATCTGTTATAAGTATTCTTTCATCCTGCTGATTAAGTTCTAAGGTACTTTTTCTATCTCTTATTTTCATTAAGCAATAATTGCAGGCTATTTTGTATAGCCAGCTTTTAGGATAGTCTACCTGGTATTTTTCCAGTTCATTCAAGGCCTTCAGAAATATTTGCTGAACCGCATCTTTGGCTTCCTCTTCGTTTTTAAGGTACTTCATACAAACGCCTAATAAAAGAAGGGTATACCGCTGCAAAAGAATGCCCAGCCATTCTTTATTGAGATCTGACTGATACTTTTTAAGTAATTCGGTATCGGTAATATGGTTAAAAGCAGCCGTATTCACAACTTAAATAAAAGCATTTTTCTTAAGATGCAGGCATAATTAAATTCCATATCTTCCCTTTAAAATTTAAATGACTTTTATTACTGCCATTGTTGCTGTAGTGCCTATCAGGGCAGAAGCATCCCATCAGTCAGAAATGGTATCCCAGTTATTGTTCGGAGAACTGGCAGAAATTACAGAGGGCAATCCTCAACTCGTTACTGGTAGTTTTGTTAAAATAAAAACCCAATTCGATGGTTATGAAGGATGGTGTCAGGCTGCACAACTTGCGAAAGTACCAACAGATTTAGCCGCTGGGTTCGGTTCTGCAATTACAGCTGAAGTTTTGAATCTAATGGAAGTAAATGGTACAAAAATGCAATTACCATTCGGCGTATCACTGGGCTTATTCAAGCAACAACAACTTAAACTGGAAGGCTATCAATTTTCCTATCAGGGTAAATCAACCATTCCCGAACATAACCAATTCTCCTCTGAGCGAGTGAAAGAGATTGCTTTACTTTTTTTAAATATACTTTATTTGTGGGGAGGTAGATCTTTGTTTGGAATTGATTGCAGTGGATTTGTTCAGCAGGTTTACCGATACTTCAATATAATGCTACCAAGAGACGCTTATCAGCAGGCCGAAATAGGAATGGATATTGCATTTTTAGCTGAGTCCCAATGCGGAGATCTTGCTTTTTTTGATAACCCTTCCGGTAAGATAACACATGTTGGTATCTTGCTCAACGAGTCGCAAATTATCCATGCATCGGGAAAGGTACGCATTGATGGTATTGACCAGGCTGGTATACTCAACACAGACACAGGTGAGAGAACGCATTCCCTCAGATTAATTAAGAGATATTCCTTGAAATAAGATTACATCAAATCCATTCCCTTGGCAAAATAAGTAACCACGCCAGGAAGGGCAAGCCAGAAGAATTCACGGTATACAACTAGGAGTACAATCATGGCAACAAGCCAGAAAAAGAACAACATCCAATATTTACCAGTAGATTGTTTCGCTTCCATTGTATCTTAATTTTTAGCAAAGATAAGGAGGGTGAATCAATTCACCCTCGTCTCTTCTATAGATTGTTTATTTTTTGTTGTGTGATTGGTCTCAGCTGGCTTTTTTTTGTCTAAAAACAACATTTTCAGGCTCAATAAAAGCATCACAATGGCAAAAATCTTCTTCACTTTGTCATCTGAAATATCCAAAGCCAGTTTGCTTCCCAGATATCCTCCGGCTAAAAAAGCCAGCGCAATCACAAAAACATAATTGAAATTAATCTGGCCTTGTTTGTAATACTGCCATACAGCCAGTGCTACTACAGGTAAAACCAGAACCCCAAGCGAAGTGCCCTGTGCTTGTTTCTGTGTGAACCCCAATACAAAAACAAGTGCCGGCACCATAATGATTCCCCCGCCAATCCCTACAAGACCGCTAAGAAATCCGGCGGCCAGTCCAATAATGACCAGTAAGAGTAGGGTGGTAGTACTCATAATAAATTATTGACCAAAGGTATCCTTGTAAAAGTTGATGGCTTCCTCAACAATGGTTAAGGCTTTTGCCTTATCTCCAAAATCTTCTACTAATACTTCCTTTTTTTCAAGGCGCTTGTATTCCTGAAAGAAATGTCTGAGTTCATCAAAGAAGTGTCTGGGTAGTTCTTCAATATTATTGTAGTGATTCACACCCGGATCTGTTGCTGCAACAGCAATAATTTTATCATCGGGTTCTCCTCCGTCAATCATTTGCATTACCCCAATAACTTTAGCTTCCATCAGCGTTAATGGTTGTACAGGCAAAGAAGTGATAACTAGAATATCAAGTGGATCTTTGTCTCCTCCATAAGTCTGCGGAATGAATCCGTAGTTAATAGGATAATAGAAGGAAGAGAAAATTACTCTGTCTAATTTTAGCAGTCCGCTTGGCTTGTCTATTTCATATTTACATCTGGATCCCTGAGGAATTTCAATTACTGCATTTACTATGCGGGGTGCATTTTCTCCATAATGAACTCCATGCCAGGGGTGTAATACTGTAGTTTGCTTCATATTTTTCTTCTTTGTTAATTGGTTAGGGTTAAATTCACTAACCAACGGTTATTTTGTTTGATAATGATTGTCTTTTTCCCGGTTGTATCCAATGAAGTGCTATGATACATCAAAACCGTGCTATCATTGGGTTCGGAAACTTCTTTAATATTAATAGAAGCCGTTCTTAATTCCTGTCTGCCTTCCTTGTCTTTTTCCCTGTATTCTTTTTCTATTTTATCAAGAATTGCCTTGTTTTCCTTTGAATCCAGCATAAAGAAAGAAGCTCTTTCAAAATCACCTTTTAAGCAGGCGTCAATAAATTCTCTGCCGGCATCCAGTCCATTTTCGGCCGGAACCAGCGGTGCAGACCCTGTACTGCAACTGGCAAGTATAATGGCCATTACAATTAAAAAACGATTCAATTTCATTTATCGAAGGTAGTTAATTCAACCCATTGCCCATATGGGTTCATTAAAACGCCAGATAGTAGGGCTTTAGTATAGTTTTAAATTCTGGGGAGTAATCAGGCCCTATTTTGATGCTGATTTCTTCTTTTATTACGTTTTGATCTGTCATGCTCATCGCTGCTGTTTTATGCAATAGAAACATGCTTCTGAAAAAAGGATGGTCCTGGGTTTGTTTTACACTGCAACTGCGAAAAACAGT
>CALEST010000171.1 GCA_937907555.1 uncultured Sediminibacterium sp. | reverse complement strand
GCAGAGTAATTAAATTGCGGCCAATCTCTTCATATATGATCAATCGCTGGATAGTTAAATCGTTGTTTATTTTTCTTTTGCTTGGCTTAGCCATCTCAAGTTCGGCACAAACCCTGGATCAGCTGGTAAAGCGGGGTCTGCAGAGAATGGCGGTAAAAAATTACAAGGGCGCAATAGAAGATTTTACTCAGGCTTTGGAAGAAACCCCAGATGATATCAATTTGTTTCTGAATCGGGCGATTGCTAAAAGAGAGCTTAAAAATTATGAAGGTGCAATTGAAGATATCGGATTTGCATTGGAAGTAAAAGATTCCGATGCAAATCTTTATTTTAACAGAGGGATTATAAAAGGCCTTGCAGGGGATGCCGCCGGTGCAGTAGAAGACTACAATAAAGCCATAAGCTTAGGACCTGCAACCGCCAATATGTTCTTTAACAGGGGCATAGAAAAGGAACGCACAGAAGACTATGCAGGGGCACTGAAGGATTACAACCGCGCATTGCAGCTCAAGCCCAATTATGGCGAAGTGTATTTTAACAGAGGAGTAGTTAAATACGCTTTAAAAGATATTGCTGGTGCTTTGGCAGACTACAGCAAAGCCATTGTTTTTAATCCTGAAAATACAGATGCCTGGTTCAACAGAGGCTATGTAAAAGCCAGACAGAATAACCATAAAGCAGCTTTGTTAGATTTTGATAAAGCCATTTCCCTGGATCCTGCAGCTGATATTTATTTTAACCGAGGCATTTCCAAAGCTGCATTAAATAATCACAAAGCAGCTATAGAAGATTACAATGAAGTCATCGCCATTGACTCTTCGGTAGAGAATGTGTTTTTTAACAGGGCAATCAGTAAAATACAGTTGAAAGATTTTGATGGAGCTTTACCCGATCTGGATCTGGCACTGGAAAACAATCAGTCCAGTCCGGATATCTATTTTAACAGAGGTATTTTATACCGCAATAAGAAACAGTATAAGGCGGCCAAAGAAGATTTTGACAGGGCAATTGTACTGAATCCAAAGAATGCAGATTTGTTTGTGAACAGGGGATTGATACAACTGGAACTATCCGACACAGCCGCCGCAGTAGATGATTTCTCCAGTGCCATTGACTTAAATAAAAAGAATATAAGCGCCTATTTTAACAGAGGCCTTCAATTCGAACGTTCCGGCGATTTCGAAGCTGCTTTGGACGATTACAATCAGGCTTTGAAACTCGATCCCAACTATGGCGATATATATTTCAATCGCGGCTACGTAAAAAATGCACTGGGAGATAAAAAAGGAGCACTGGCAGATTACAACAGCTGTATCCGTTTAAGACCCGGCAATGCAGGGGCCTGGTACAACAGGGGGCTGGCCAAGTATGCAGCAAAGGATCTGGCAGGTGCGTTGGCAGATTATAACCGGGTAATTCAGCTAGACCCGCAAATGCCCAATATATTTTTTAACCGGGGGATTGTAAAAGGACAACTTAAACAGTTTGCCTCGGCCATAGCTGATTATGATAAAGCCATTGAGCAGGATCCCAAAAACGGGGATATCTATTTAAACAGAGGGATTCTAAAAGTAATTTTAAAGCAAAATGCAGCTGGTTGTGAGGATTTACAAAAAGCAGCAGCTATGGGGGTTTTTGCGGCTACCATTGAGTTAGAGAAATCCTGTAAATAATACCGTTTGTTGAATTAATATACCATTAACACTTATAAAAGTTAAAACCAATGCCAAAACTGTAATATTGGTATTAGTTATTATACTAATGGGAAAAATTAAACCAACAAACATGAAAAAGCTTTTATTATCTGCATTCGTTTTATTTACTGCAGTAATCAGTTTATCGGCACAAACCGTTGATGAAGTAATTAATAAGTACGTTCAGGCCATTGGAGGCGCAGAAAAATGGAGTAAGGTCCAGTCGCTTAAAGTAGAAGGTCAAATTGAAGTGCAGGGAATTGCCATTCCATTTACCATGCAGGCAGTGCATATGAAGGGTATGCGGGTAGATGCAGAATTTCAGGGAAGTAAAATTATTGATATCACTACTCCAACCAAAGGGTGGGCTCAGAATCCATTGATGGGTAAAACCAGTCTGGAAGAAATTCCAGCTGATGAATTAAAGACGAAGTTAGATGAATTGGATGTGCAGGATGAGTTTGTAAACTACAAGGAAAAAGGTTCAACCGTAGAATATTTAGGAAAGGAAGAAGACGAAGGTGCTTCTTACCATAAAGTAAAATTGACCACTAAAAACGGCAATGAAAAAACCTACTATTTCGATTTGAATACCTTTTTAATTTACAAAGAAGAAACTACTGTAAAGCAGCAGGGACAGGAAATTAAACAATCCGTAAAATACCTGGATTACCAGACTTTGGAAAATGGTATTAAAATGGCTTTCAAGTCAGACATGGGAATGATGATGATGGTAACTAAAAAAGTTACCATAAACCCTACTATTGACGAAGCTATTTTCTCAGGCAAATAATCTTTTATGCGCAAACTTTTTTTGTTCCTGATTACAGGAACTGTATCCTTATTGCATGCACAGAACATACCCTCGCTAAATACAGCACAGTTTCAGGTACTGGGCGCAAGAGCATTGGGGCCATCAACCATGAGTGGAAGAATAACAGCTATTGAAGGCGGTTATGCAGATGGACAGCTGAACTTATATGTGGGGACTGCCGGAGGTGGAATCTGGAAGTCGCAGAATGGCGGCCAGTCATTCAATCCCGTATTTGATAAATACACACAATCAATTGGTGCACTAGCCATCGAACCAGGTAATACACGTGTGGTGTATGCCGGAACAGGGGAAAGCAATATGCGTAATTCCGTATCCTTTGGTACGGGCATTTACAAAACAACAGATGGTGGAAACAATTGGCAAAAACTGGGTTTGGACAGTACGGAACATATTGCCAAAATACAGATTGATCCTTCTGATAAGAAAGTAATTTATGTAGCTGCACCGGGCCCTTTATATAAATCCTCTTTGCACAGAGGTTTGTTTAAATCTGCAGACGGAGGCAAAACATGGGATAAGATTTTATTCATAGATGAAAATACCGGTTGCGCTGATATTGCCATTAGCCCAACGAATCCCAATATTATTTTTGCTACCACCTGGGAGTTCAGAAGAAAGCCCTTTTCTTTTGTTTCCGGTGGTGCAGGATCCGGTTTTTATAAATCTGTTGATGGAGGAAAAACCTGGAAAAAATTAACCAAAGGTTTACCGGAAGGCAACCTGGGAAGAATCATCGTAACTGCAAATCCATCCAAACCTTCTCATTTACTGGCATTGGTAGAAGCCAAACAATCCGGATTGTATCAATCCAGTGATGACGGAGAGTCCTGGTCGCTATTAACAACCGCTACTGGTTTAATGGCGCGTCCATTTTATTTCAGTACGCTGGTAATAGATCCGAAAGACCCTAAGCGCGTATACAGACCCAGTTATGATTTTTCCTATTCAAATGACGGAGGAACTACTTTCAGTAATACGGTTATTGGTGGAGTAACGCCGCACGCAGATCATCATGCGCTGTGGATCAATCCAAACAATACCGATATGTTGTTTTTAGGAACAGATGGAGGTGTTTATCTGAGTTATAATAAGGGGATAACCTGGCAGTTTTTAAATAATTTACCGGTGCCTCAGTTTTATCATGTAAGTGTAGATAACCAGACTCCTTATAATATTTATGGGGGATTGCAGGACAACAATAACTGGATGGCTCCTAATACCGCACCGGGAGGGGTTGCTGCAACAGACTGGAAAGCATTGGGAGGGGGTGATGGATTCTGGGTTCAGCCTGATCTTATTGATGAGAAGATTATATATGCAGAATCTCAGGGTGGAGAAATGTATCGTATCAATCTCAGAACCGGATTGTCAAGTAACATGAAACCCAAAAAGCAATCAGGAGAAGAAGATCATCGATGGAATTGGAATACTCCGATAGTAACGGGTAAGTCAGGTTTAAAAAATGCAGCAGGGAAACCACTAAGTAACTTATATGTAGGTGCACAATATCTTTTCCGATCCAGAGATAATGGGGTTAACTGGGAAAGAATTTCTCCGGATTTAACCACTAATAATAAAGCAATTCACAATAAGTCAGAAAACAGTGAAAGCATTACCGGGGATAATACCAGTGCGGAAAATCATGGAACCATTTATACTATTGTGCAACATCCTGCCAATGAAAATACTATCTGGGTAGGTACCGATGATGGTAATTTAATGGTGACCAACAATGGAGGTAAAACCTGGGAAAATAAAAATGCAGGAATTGCAAAAGCAGGAGTACCTGCTCAGGCCTGGATCAGTAGTATTGAATTGTCAATGCATAACCCAAAAAGAATTTTTGTAACCCTTGATCATCATATGTATGGAGATAACAACACTTATGTAGTTGTCAGCAATGATGGAGGCAATACTTTCAGCAGATTTGAATCGGAAGAATTCAGTGGTTATGCTCATATCATCAGAGAAGATTTTAAAACACCTGATTTACTTTTCTTAGGTACTGAATCCGGTTTTTTTATTTCATTGAATGCAGGTAAATCCTGGATGCGAAGTAAATACCAGAATCTGCCATGGTATAGCCTGGTTCGGGATATTAAAATTCATCCAGCCACAAGTGATTTGGTAATTGCAACTCACGGAAGAGGGGTTTATATTGTTGACAATATTCAGCCATTGAGAGAAATGGTTAAATCTGATCTGAGTAAATCATTTTTATTTTACCCGATTCAGCCTTTCAAATATGAATATGGTGCACAATTTCCGCAAGCCGCTTCCAATTTAACAGGATATACAGGTGCTTCAAAATCACTTGCTCCAACTTTCTATTATTACCTGAAAGAAAGAAGCAATGATGTAGTGAAGATTGAAATTTATAATAGCGACAACAAAAAAATCAAAGACATAAACGGAACAGGAGTAAAAGGGTTAAATAAAGTAATGTGGACCCTAACATCCAATCCTCCGAAAGTTGCTAAAGGTGGGTTTGTTGCACAATCTTCTGTACAATACGCGGGTGTATTTGGTCCCAAAGTACCTGCCGGTAATTACAGAGTAAAAATAAAAGCAGGTAAGGACAGCACAGAGCAGGTATTGCAGGTTTTGCCTAATCCTTCAGCTGGTTTAACTGCTGCTGCCCTGCAGAAATTATATCAGCAAAATATGCGAATGTTTACTTTGATTGAACAGCTTGCTGATATGGTTACCACCATTGATTCTAGTCTCAATAGGTATGCAAAAGATACAACCAGTACCGAATTGAGCAAATCACAACATGCAAAGGAGAAAGTTGCTGCCTTGGATTCTTTTAAGAAAGAATTGCTGGAATTAAACCGCAAGTCTATTTTCTTTGATGAAGTTAAATTCAGAAGAAAACTCAGTGATTTTTATTTGGATTTGGTTACCGCACTAGAACCATTATCCCCTAATCAGGAAAAAGGAATTGATTTGCTAGAGTCTGAATTCAGGCAATACCAGCAACGCTTGAAATCCATATTTTAACATTTGACCCTCTAAACCCGCAGATAAGTAACGGTTATTTGCGGGTTATTTGTGTAATAAATGCGGCATTTTGCTGTTTATGCAAAACTCCTACATTTTATTCTTTTTTAATGCGTTCTTCTGTACTAATCCATCCATATTTGCGTTAATAATCACCGCTTTTTCTATTAAAAAGA
>CALEST010000170.1 GCA_937907555.1 uncultured Sediminibacterium sp. | reverse complement strand
GTGCAAAGTGCTGATTAAACTACCTTCGTTCCATGCGCAAAGTGGATTTTCTATTGGTGGGTCAGGGTATAGCCGGTACTTTCCTCAGTTATTTTCTGCAGGAAGTGGGCTATCAGGTAATCGTGATCGATCAACTCAATCCACGCAGTTCTACACAAGTAGCCAGTGGTGTGATTAATCCGGTTACAGGCCGACAAGTTGTGACAACTTGGTTAGCAGATGAAGTCTTACCCTTTGCATGGGATGCTTATCAAAGAATGGGTGCCGCTATTGGAAAGCAAGTGATTGAACAAAGCAATATACTCGCCTTCCCGCCTTCTGAACAGATGCTGCAAGGCTACCAACAAAAACTACAAGAAGCAAATGCTTATGTGCGTAGCACAGAGGACCTGTATCAAGACTATTTTCATTATCGCCATGGCGTAATAGAAATTGCACCTGCTTATTTGATTGACCTGCATATCTTACTCAAGGGCTGGCGCGATTATTTGCGCAAGAACAATGCATTAGTTGAAGAGCGTTTCGATGAATC
The DNA here is from genome assembly GCA_937907555.1 of uncultured Sediminibacterium sp. Lineage (GTDB taxonomy): Bacteria > Bacteroidota > Bacteroidia > Chitinophagales > Chitinophagaceae > Sediminibacterium. Next base: position 1,393 of record CALEST010000170.1, on the reverse strand, counting down.
AAGTTTGCAAGTAAACGATGATACAATCACTTATGCAGATACCATTACAGCAAAACATATCATCTACTGTAACGGCATACAAGCTTATCAATCTACTTATTGGCAGAACTTGCCGCACAGTATGAACAAGGGCGAAGCATTGATCGCTTCCATTCCTGATTTACCCGCACATCGCATCTATAAGTTTGGTATCACCACATTGGTGCCATGGGATGAAGGTCAGTGGTGGGTAGGCAGCAGCTATGATAATCGTTTCACTGATGATCAACCTTCTGTCCTATTCAGAGAACGGAAAGAAGCAGAACTACAACAAATACTCAAATTGCCTTACCAGATTGTAGACCATATCGCTTCCATCAGACCAGCCACAGTAGAACGCCGACCATTTGTTGGTATGCATCCGCAGCATGCGCGGGTGGGTATTTTCGGCGGCATGGGCACTAAGGGCTGTTCCCTCTCTCCTTATTTTGCCAAAGCATTTGCTGATTATTTCCAGCAACAAAAACCCATCCACCCTGCTGCAGACGTACAACGCTTCCAGAAAATTTTAAGCCGCTGAGACTTGACAAAAAATTAATATTGTCGCTCAAATTTTGAGGATGGCCAATACCCCGACACAAAAGGCAATGCCTTTTGAAACTGATACTGCACTCCGCTACAATATTCCACTGCGTTACCGCAAAATGGAGAACCTGCATATCGTTTTCTGGTTATTCAAAGATGTGGCTTGGTGCATGGGTTGGCGACCATTGGGCATCATCATGATCATACCCACTTTGCTCATTTCCATCATCATTGCTTGGCGTACGCGTCAGTATGTTTCTGAGCTATGCCACAACATCGCCATTAGTCTTTGGATATCTGCCAACTCCTATTGGATGGTGAGTGAATTCCTTCATTTTGATACACACACCCTTTTTGGTGAATACACATATAAGCATCTAGCTTTGGTGCCATTTATTTTAGGCTTGCTGATTTTAGGCTATTACTATCTCTACTGGAAACCTACACATAAACATGAGTTGGAGACCATGTAACCACTCGTAACAGCCGGCAACCATTCGTGAAAGCGCCACTTCCACTCGCACTGGAAAGCCTTTACAGAAAATCACTTCCTGCTGTATATTTGGTACTCAATTCGGCGTAAGCCCAACCATGAATGCACACACTTTCTTTCTGCTCGCACGTTTTCGCCAGCGCGTAAAACCACCAGAAGCCAAGGCTTGATACCTCGGCACTGCATTCATTTCATCTATAACAATATTGCTGCAGCTGTCACTCCCGGCGGGAGTCAGGTATCATTTGATGCACCTGATTAAATGACTATTTATTGTATGAACATGAAACCCATGGTTATCGCCATTATTGGCGGTGCTTTATTGCTGTTTTTCCT
>CALEST010000169.1 GCA_937907555.1 uncultured Sediminibacterium sp. | reverse complement strand
AATCATGCAAAAATTAAATTGGATAGGGTGGAAGTTTATCTGGATGCTGCTTATTGCATCGGGTGAATTGAATGCACAGACTTATCCAACTCACATGTTTCGTGTGGTTCATGAGGTTAGTAATATTACAACCCTGCATATTCCCGATCAGACAATTACAATTCAATCTAAGAAGTCAACAAAAACCAACTATCGTTTATTAACTCCTGTTTCAACTCGTTTTGAGTTGGAAGCCACTACTGAAAATATCTCCGGAAACTTGTTTGCCTTTGGTAGAGAAGAAAAATTCAATAGCAATGATACTGCCGGACTTCAGGCACATGAAAAAGCCTGGCTAATGTCGAACATAAATAAGCCCAGGAAAATGGTTATCAATCGTTTTCATACAGAAGGATTATTGTACGATACAGTTGAGTCCAGTAAACCTTTTTACTTTGAAATAGAAGAAGACCCAGGCAAATATTTTTTGCCATTTGACAAGAAAATAGTGAAAGCAGGGTTAATCTGGTCAGACTCCACCCTTCAGGATAGTTCTAAACAATTGCATCAGTATATTATTACCAAAATAATTGACCGGCAGGTTTTTGTTTCTGTACTATCAGACTGGATAATAATAAATAAATTGAGTCAACTGGGGAAGTCTGTTTTGCAACAGCTCAAAGGAATCGCACGTTCAGAAAGGGTTTACGATTTAAACTCCGGCATCATGCAATCTGAATCCATGAAAGTAAAACTTTCGGGTAGCAGCACCATGGAGAAAGAAGCGCTTCCCATTACAATTGAATTGAGTTCCAACACGGCTGTTTCTTTACCCACGCAGAAATAGTTTCAATATACCTCTTATTTATAAAAAAAGCCCCGGGCGAACCCAGGGCTAATTGATTTGTATTTTTTTACTTAATCGCTACTCTATTCAAGTAATTCAAGCGGCGATTATTGTTTTGATTTCTCTTTAACATAGTCTGCCAATGCCTGTTCTCCACTGGCTTCTTTTTTAGTTGCCAAACCTTTTAAGAACATATTATTGATCACTGGATCTGTTTGTGATCTTGCACTGGATGGAATGGCATTTCTGAATTCTACAATCGCATCCACGCCAGCTTTGAATTTGGTAGCGTCTTTTACTTTGGATAAAAATTCTACCAAAGAACCAATGGCAGTGAACTTGGCCTGTGACAAAGGCATTTCATTAAAGTTCTTCATGATATATTCATAAGAAGATTCATCGCCATTTGCAATAATCACAGAGCTGATAGCCTCACTTAATCTTCCTTTTGCTGTTTGATTTTTTAGCTCATTGGCAATGGCATATGCTTTTTTACCATCCAGATCATTCAACGCCAATAACGCTGCACCGGCAACGGAATAAGAAGAGTCTTTGATATAGCTCTCGAACTGTGTAGCATATGCCTGATTTTTTAATCTGCCCAAAATGCTGATGGCATCTGCTCTTACAAGTTTGGATGGGTCATTTTTCGCCAGGTTTTCAATGGTTGCAATGGTAGCTTCTGTTAATTTGGCATTGCCGAAACTACCCAATGCTTTCATTCTGATTCTGAAATACGGATCTTTCAAACCGGCTTCTACCAAAGCATATGCGCCTGGTTCTGCAATTTTTTTACCTGCATAATCAATCGCTTCTCTTCTGTCTAAATAGTGACCACCATATTTCATCTGGTGTGCATAAGCTTCCATGGTTTTGGATTCTTTTTTTACAGCCAGCAATACTCTTTCAGGATCTATATTTACCAGGTCGGGTTGTGTTGCTGCATCAAAATAAAAAGTGTCAGCCGCGTTTTTCGCCCAAACCATTTCTCTTTTTTTATTGGCGCCATGGTAAATATCTATAAGTACGGGAAGCTGATAAATCTGATGCGTCTGTGTTTGTTTAATAACTACCATCAGTTTTTTGTTGTCTGCATTGT
>CALEST010000168.1 GCA_937907555.1 uncultured Sediminibacterium sp. | reverse complement strand
TGTTCTTATTTATTAATTGGATACTGGTTCAAGAATGGCGATTACAGCTATGCAGCCAAGAAGGCATTTATCATGAACCGTATTGGTGACCTTGGATTTTTGTTGGCAATATTCTGGTTGATTTTTAAACTGGGCACTGTTAATTATACAGATGTATTTGCAGGCATCAGTCAGTTATCTGCTTTCGATATCACGGCTATCACCACTTTGTTGTTTGTTGGGGCAATGGGTAAGAGTGCACAGATTCCTTTGTACACCTGGCTGCCGGATGCAATGGCGGGTCCTACACCTGTATCCGCTTTGATCCACGCGGCTACCATGGTTACTGCCGGTATTTACATGATTGCCAGAAGTAATATTCTGTATACCATGGCGCCTGCTACCCAAACACTGGTAGCAGTGATTGGACTGGCAACAGCCATTTTTGCTGCAACCATAGCTTTGAAGCAAAATGATATTAAAAAAGTATTGGCTTATTCTACCGTAAGTCAGTTAGGGTATATGTTTTTAGGATTGGGCGTTGGTGCTTATACCGGTGCTGTGTTCCATGTAATGACCCATGCTTTCTTTAAAGCTTTGCTATTCTTAGGAGCTGGTTCTGTTATTCATGCCATGCATCACGAACAGGATATCCGTAAGATGGGGAATCTGAAAAAATATATGCCGATAACGCATATGACTTTCCTGTTGGCTTGTTTAGCCATTGCAGGTATTCCTCCTTTCTCGGGTTTCTTCTCTAAGGACGAAATATTAGTAGCGGCTTACAGCAGTAACCCGATCTTCTATTATATAGGAGTGGGTGGTGCATTAATGACTGCTTTCTACATGTTTAGATTATATACATTAACCTTCCTTGGAAATTTCCGTGGCACACACGAGCAGGAACATCATTTGCACGAGAGTCCTTCAGCAATGACTATTCCTTTGATTGTGCTGGCAGTGTTATCCGTAATAGGAGGTTTTATTGGCATACCAGCCGTATTTGCCGAAAACAAACACTGGCTGGCAGGATTTTTAGCACCCATTTTTGCAGACTCAGCCAAGCTGGCAACCGAACATCACTTGAGTCATTCTCAGGAGTATATCATGATGGGTGTTGTAACGGTATTGATTATTGCAGTTATAACATTCGCAGTAAAGTCTTATAAGAATTACCAGCAAAATGATACGGAAGAAACTGGTTTGGGTAAAGTGCTGATGAATAAATGGTATGTAGATGAATTGTACAATGCTATTGTAGTAAATCCGTTGAATGCGCTGGCTGGATTTTTAAAAGAAGTGGTGGAAAAATCCGGAATTGATGGAGTAGTGAATGGAGTGGGTAAGTTTATTGCGTATAGTTCCAGACAGGTTCGTCTGGTTCAAAGCGGACAGGTAGCAAGCTATCTGTTGATCATGATTTTATCGTTGGTTGTTTTCTTTATTGTTTGGTTTAATGATTTAACCATCATTGGATTTTTAAATAAATTATTTTAATTCGTTCATCAAGTAGCTCTGCAATAATGATTACTTTATTACTCATATTAACACCGCTTGTAACAGGATTGATTGCTTTGTTTTTAAAGCAGGGAAATGCAGCCAAGAACTTTGCATTGCTGGCTTCCGTAGCCACAGCAGCACTGGCATTGTCTGCTGTTTTTGCTCCAGGCACCATCACGTATGATGCCAGCTGGCTAACAAGCATTGGCAGCCGAATTACATTGAAAGCAGATGGAATGGCGAAAATGCTGACCTTGTTAACTGCAGTATCTTTCCCGGTAATTTTTACAGCAATCTATAATAATACTTATAAGCAGGCATCTTCATTTTATGGGCTGATGTTATTGTCTCAGGCTGGATTAATGGGCGTGTTTCTTGCATCAGATGCTCTATTGTTTTACTTTTTCTGGGAACTGGCATTAATTCCAGTGTACTTCCTTTGCTCTATCTGGGGTGGAGAAAAAAGAATTGCCGTTACCTTCAAATTCTTTGTGTACACATTCGTGGGATCATTGCTGATGCTGATTGGAATCCTGTTCATGTATTTCAACACAGCTGATCAGTCTTTCGCCTGGCAAAGTTTTCAGGCAGTTGAATTGTCTGCAAAGCAGGAAGGAGTTTTGTTCTGGTTATTCTTTATAGCATTTGCCATTAAGATGCCCATATTCCCATTCCATACCTGGCAGCCAGACGCATACGAGCAGTCTCCAACAGCTACTACCATGGTAATGAGTGGCATCATGGTTAAAATGGGTGTATTCGCCGTCATCAGATGGTTGCTTCCCATGTTCCCAACAGCTGCTGAACAGTCAGCCAATCTTATTATTATTTTATCTGTCATCGGTATGATTTACGCATCCTTGATTGCAATCAGACAGGATGATATCAAGCGCATGATAGCTTATTCATCCATTGCGCATATTGGTTTAATGTCTGCGGCCATGTTCACCAACAATGCAACTGCTATGGATGGGGTAATGATTCAGATGTTCAGCCACGGTGTGAATGTAATTGGGCTTTGGATTATTGCAGACTTAATAGAAAAACAACTAGGTACCACCAATATGAAAGAGCTGGGCGGTTTGGCACAAAAAGCACCGGTAATGGCAATATTATTGGTTGTAATGGCATTGGCCAATGTGGCACTTCCATTAACCAATGCATTTATAGGAGAGTTCTTGATGTTTAATGGATTATTCCAGTACAATATGGTAATGGCAGGTGTAGCAGGAATCAGCATCATTCTGGCTGCTGTTTATACCTTAAATATGGTTCAGCGTGTTATTTACGGTAATGTAAATGCAACCACTGAAAAAGCCAGTGAAATGCCATTCAATATTCAGGTAGCACTGGTAATTATTACATTGATGATATTGGTTTTTGGTGTATACCCTCAGCCTCTATTAGATTTAACCGGAGACACTGTTTCCGCAATATTTGTAAATAAGTAAAAGAACGAGAGAGTAGTTATGAACGCAATTATATTTTCAGCAATCATGGGTGTGGTAATGATGTTTACAGGCATTTTTACCAATAAGAAACCCTTAATTACCTTGACGGCAATAGTTGCATTAGTCATACTGCTTGTGGCTAATATCTTAAATAGCTATGGCATTTTTTCAATTCAGGTAGATACCAAAGACCTGCTACATTTCAATAAAATGGGCATGTTCTTTAACAGTCTGATGATTGCAGGCACTTTACTATTTGTATTGTTGAGTGGGTCCGAAATGGAAAAATTAGGAAACAAGACGGCTGATTTTTATGCACTGATATTCTTTGTGTTATGCGGAACGGCGATTCTCACTTCATTTAACGGCATGCTAATGCTGTTTCTTGGAATTGAAATTTTATCTATTCCACTATACATTTTAACTGGCTCAGATAAAAAGAACTTAAAGAGCAACGAAGCTTCTCTGAAATATTTCCTGATGGGTTCTTTCACTACCGGTATCATGTTAATGGGTATTGTGTTATTATACGGTGCAACAGGAAGTTTTGGTATGGTAGGATTAAACAATCCTGCGTTACCTCCATCAGCAGGCGTTCAAACTGCTTCTTTCTTACAGGTAGCTGGCTTTTTGTTATTGTTCGCAGCCATGTCCTTTAAAGTATCTGCAGCTCCTTTTCATTTCTGGACACCAGATGTGTACGATGGGGCACCCAGTGTGTTCACTTCTTTTATGTCGACCATTGTAAAAGCTGCAGGATTTTTTGCATTCATTAAATTATTTGCATCCAATACAAGTCTGTTGGGACCAACCTGGTCAATCATTTTATCATTTGTAATTGTGGCAACTTTGTTTGCAGGTAATATCACCGCAGTATTTCAGAGAAGCATCAAAAGAATGCTGGCCTATTCCAGTATTGCACAGGCAGGCTTTATGTTGTTTGCTTTATATAGCAATAACGATCTGGGAACAGAAGGAATCATCTTATATACAGTAGCTTATTGTTTGGCCACTATCGGTTTCTTTGCCATTCTGATGAAAGTAAAAGACTATACTTTTGACGGATTTAACGGACTGGCGAGTACACAACCTGTATTGGCGTTGGTAGCCACCATCTGTTTACTTTCTCTGGCGGGTATTCCGTTAACAGCCGGTTTCTTTGCCAAGTACTTCATGCTGGCCTCTGTAGTAAAAGCAGGTGGCCCTATCTGGTTGGTGATTGTTGCTGTATTATTTGCAGCCATCAGTGCCTACTATTACTTCAAAGTAATTCAGGCTATGTACTTCAAGGAAGGACAGCCGGAAACAGCTGAAATTGGGCAAGGATTCAAATTAGGACTATTATTGGTAGCTGCAGCCATTGTATTGGTTGGCGTTCTTCCTTCAATAGTGCTCAATTGGTTCTATTTTTAACCGCTCTTCATAATTGGAGGATAAGGCTTAAAAGGTTTCCGCAATACGCTGTACCTTTATTACATGACAATCTTCGACTCATTCAATTTAGCCTGGCGCACGGTTAAGGGAAACAAATTACGTGCGGGTATTACCATCGCCATTATTGCATTTGGTATTATGGCATTAATAGGGATTATAACCGCTATTGAAGCCATGAACCAGAGTCTGAAGGAGAGTTTCTCCTCTATGGGAGCCAACTCATTCAGTATCCGCTATAAGGATAGCCGGGCCAGAATGGGACCTAATAGTGATGAAGTCACTAAAACAAAAAGAGGACTGAAGGAGAAAAAATCAAATCTGAATAAACCACTTCGTCTGGAAGAAGTGGAACGATTTAAAACACTTTATAGTTTTCCCGGGGCAATGGTTAGTGTTTACAGAAGGGGACCCGGAGGTCAGGAACTGCGTTATGAAGACAGAAAGACCAATCCACAGATATTGGTATGGGGTGGAGATGAAAACTATTTAATGGTGAACGGATACACCATTGAGCAGGGTAGAAACCTGAATAACCTTGACGTACAAAGTGGCAGAAATGTCTGTCTGTTGGGAAGCAATGTAGCCACTCGTTTGTTTGGGGAAAGACCTGAGCGTTCCATTGATAAAATCATCAAAGTAGGCAGTACGCCTTATCGTGTAATTGGGCTATTGAAATCCAAAGGTTCCAGTGCCATGTTAAGACAGGACGATGTAATTGTAACTACTTATTCCAATGTTCGCCGATATGCCAATATTGGTCCCACTTATTTAGTAGGAGTTAGTGTAACCGATATCAATCAGTTACCGGTAGCAACCGATGAAGCAACTTCTGTATTCAGATCTATCCGTAAGCTAGAGCCTAAGGAAGACAATAATTTCGTGATAGAGAAGAGCGATAAGTTTGCTGAAATGTTCATTGGTTTTCTAAGCAGCATCACTGGTGCGGCCAGTGCCATTGGATTAATTACATTGATTGGAGCAGCCATTGGTCTTATGAATATCATGCTGGTTGCGGTGAATGAAAGAACCAAGGAAGTAGGGCTGGTAAAAGCCATTGGAGGTAAAAGCAAATATGTGCGTCAGCAATTCTTATTTGAAAGCATGATTATTAGCTTATTGGGTGCATTGTTTGGAATCATCCTGGGAATTCTGGTAGGCAATATATTTGGAATCATACTAGATACAGGTTTTGTAATTCCATGGGCATGGGTGTTCATTGGAATCATCATATGTACCATAGTAGGATTGGCAGCAGGTATTTATCCTGCCATGAAAGCAGCCAAGCTAAATCCAATTGTAGCTTTGCGATACGAGTAAAACGGAGGCTATTTTCTCCGTTCTTTCAGCTTTTCGTTGATGTAATACTTAACGTCTTCTTCTTTAGGATTTTTTCTTAACCATTCGTAAGAAGGTCTGTAGCGTTGCATGAATACCTGTAATTCTTCTCCTTTCAATCCGCTGTATTTGGTTACAATAGCAGTAGAGAAACGATAATCAACGTATGCCTGTTTCTCACTGTTGTTGAATATTCTAATTGCATTTCTCTTGTCTTTTTCTCTCTTGCTGAGTCTGTTTAAACTGATGCCAATGCCTGCACCTGAATTCGCCAGTTCTACTGATTTAACAGGTGGACTAATCATCTCATCGGTAAATTCACGAAGTCTTCTCAGGCTGTCAAGGCTGTATTCATTCACGCCGGTATTCTGAACAGTAACATCATTCAGGTCTCTGCTGATGGGTTTTAAAAAAAACGTAACTGTGTCACTGGCACTAATGATGCCACTGTATAAAACGGTGTCAAAATGATAGCCAACTGCAGCTACAGAAAGGATATCGTTTTTACTCACTTCAATTTTAAACAATCCTCTCTGATTGGTAATTACCGTATTGTTTTTATTGGTATTGGTAATACTGGCCATTTCAATAGGTTCGTTGGTAATGCTGTCTTTAACATAACCCCAGATAACTTTTTGCGCCTGAACAGCGTTGCCCGCTATTAATACCAACAGAAGAATCAGTAGTTTTTTCATGTGGTAAAGATACAGTTTGAAGGAATGTTTTTAACAAAAAAAACCGCAGGCCATATGCCTGCGGTTTATATTTATTGTTGTTGGTACTTATTAAAAGAAGACCTCTAACAAATAGGATTTATTTAGGATCCAATGCTGTTTTAATTCTTTCAGCTAAATCTGCTAAATGTATTTTGCTCATTCTGTCAGCCGTGGTTGCTGCAGCAGCAGAAAGCTGACCGCGTAAGCTAACCAATTGTGCTCTTACAATGGCAGTAACATCTGATTTCTTAGCGTCAATACCTGCGGTTGCTCCACCGAAGCTGATTGTGATACCACCCCCAGCTGAAGATGGTGCTGGATTGATGATAGAAGCCAAACGATCTACATAAGCTCTCTGAAGCATTCTCTTATAAGTGTCAATGGCTTTCTTGCTGCTCAATTCACTGAAAATAGTGCCCTGAACATCATTCAACAATTCCATTGCTGTGTAAGCTTTGTCTGCGCCAAATCTTTCAGCACTTAATTGTAAGCGACCTAAACGATCTGTGCTAACAATGCTGTTCACGGTTCTTTCCTGAAGAGTCATGATAGGATCAGCTGAAATAGGATTATTGAATTTGTTCCACATGGCGCGGTCTACCAGCCATGTTGGGGTTTCAAATACATTTTTGTTGATGAATCCAACCGCTTCTTTCTGGCGTGTTTTTGGAACAATTTCATACACAGCTTCATTTTGCTCAACTGTTTTGAAAGTTTCATAAATACCACCAATATTGGTGCTTACGTGTCCAATGTATCGGTTGAATTGACCTAAAGTTTGTCCATACATAGTAGCCAGGTTTTCATACTGATCGCCTTCCTCTTTAGTCCACTCAGGTAAACCTTTCATTACACGCTTCAGGTTCATAACACCATATTCACTGGCTTTTACAGAGTTGTCTCCTAAATCTTCACTCTGACTTCTTGGGTCTACTCGGTTGCCACTTTCATAAGTACCAAACCAATGACGAGGATTTTCTTTTAAAGCAGCAGTAACCATTTTGTTGCTGTTGCTCTTCATTTCTTCTTCATTGTTTCCTGGAATATAACCATAACCCCATTTGATAGCCCAGTTGTCGTAATCACCAATTCTTGGATACAAACCTTTTCTGCTGATATTGTCTTCAGGTTGAGCTACGTAGTTGAAACGGGCATAGTCCATAATAGAAGCTGTGTGTCCATTCGCTTCAACCCACTGCTTGTCTCTTAATTTTTCAACAGGAGTCTGACTACTGCTTCCCATATTGTGACGTAAGCCTAGTGTGTGACCTACTTCATGAGAAGAAACGAAACGAATTAAATCGCCCATTAACTGGTCATCGTATTTCATGCTGCGGGCACCTGGATCGTTTGGTGCAGCCTGAACCATATACCAATCGTGTACCAGCTTCATTACGTTGTGGTACCAGCCGATATGGCTTTCTAAAATTTCACCACTTCTTGGGTCGTGAACGTTAGGGCCATAAGCATTTGGGATATCTGAAGCAAAATAACGTACCACAGAGAAACGGGCATCTTCCATGCTCATGGTAGTATCGTTTTCCGGCCACTCTTTACCTATGATAGCATTTTTAAAACCAGCTTTCTCAAAAGCAGCCTGCCAGTCGTTGATACCTGCAATCAGGTGAGAACGCCATTGCTTTGGTGTAGCAGGATCAATATAATAGATAATTTGTTTCTTAGGTTCCACCAATTCACCTCTTCTCCATTTTTCCCACTCGCCATCTTTGGGCTCCAGTCTCCAGCGTACGGCAAAACTTACATCTTCTACTTTTTGCTGGGAGTCACTGTATCTAACGAAATCATCCGTGAAGTATCCAACACGCTTGTCTGCTATTCTGCGCTGCATAGGCACTTTAGGCAATAGCAATAATGAAGTGTTAATTTCCATAGTAACGGCACCTGCATCTCTTGCTGCAGCTAAGGAAGCTCCACCTGTTGGTAATCCAGGGATGGATGGACCTGCTGCTGCAGAAGCGTTAAAGGTTTTTACTGTTACAATTTCTGTATTAATTGGGTAAGTGCTGATTTTGCTGATATAAGAGCGATCCTGCGCCAAAGCAGTTAAGCTATATCTTCTTTTGATATTCGGGTTAACGCTAACCGCCTGATTATCGCCACTAAAGAAGGCAGTAACGTCAATTACTACCCCTGTTGAATCCTTACCTAATGAAGCCACCGGGAAAGCAGAAGCAATGGCATTTAAGTTAGAATTCGTTACTGCTTTATATATATCCTGGTTTTCTTCGGCCTTGTTTACCAAGGTTACTGTTCTTAGAAATACATTGTTATTGGGTCCTTTTTCAAAAGTGATGGTCTGCTGATTGGCAATTTCCCCGCCATAACCAGCACCCGCTGGTACTTTAGCAAAACGAACAACTGACAAAATCTCTCTTCCGAAAAGGGAATCAGGAATTTCAAAATAGTATTTGTCTTCTACTTTGTGAACGGTGAACAAACCTGTTTTAGAAACAGCTTTAGCCGTAATCACCTCTTTATAAGGCTTTGGACCCTGTCTTTGGGCATTGTTCATCATAT
>CALEST010000167.1 GCA_937907555.1 uncultured Sediminibacterium sp. | reverse complement strand
CCCACCAAGCTGGGCCCTTACTGGAAGAAACCCACTATTATCCGTTCGGGTTAACGATGGGTGGAATTAGTTCGAAGGCAGCGGGGATAATAGAGAATAAGAATAATAAGTTCCAAGGGCAGCCATTGGATGATGATTTAGGATTGAATTGGTATCAATACAAGTATAGAAGTTATGACCTACAGATAGGACGATTTATTCAAGTAGACCCATTAGCTCCTAAATACACACAGAACAGTACCTATGCTTTTGCAGAAAATAAGGTTACTATGGGAATTGATTTAGAAGGCTTAGAATTGCTGCCATTTAACAGTGCATGGTTTAGGTCGGTAAGCGAGAATAAGCCTGCAAGTGGGCAACGAGCGCAAGTTGTTGCTTCAAATGTGCCTACTGTATTTAAAGATGCTACAGGAAATACATTATTTTCTGCAAGTAGTGTGGGAGTTACTCCTAAAGGTGTTATGGCTGATAAAGGAGCACAATTAAGACCCGGAAATAATTTGCCAAGCAGTCCACAATATGCATGGTCTTTGGATGCCCAGCCAACAGCAAGTACATCTGGGGGGAAAGTTGGTAACAATTTAGATAACAATCAGGCTTTTGCAGATAAAATGGGTAGTATAGCTTCTGCTCCGCAAGAAATTAGTAATTGGATTCATACATTCAAAGACGGAGGAAGCATAGATATTTGGAATGCCTATGGTGAATTGAGAACAAACATCAAATCATTTGATAAAGCAGCCAAATCTATTGGTGCTATCCCATTTGGAATGACAACAACAGATAGACAGAAGGGAGACTTAATTAATTTCGTAAACGATGGCACACTTCCAATGCTTGATTTAAAGAATCTACGACAATCACTTCAATACGGAATGCAGATAATGCAAACTGGAATGGAGGTAATGAATAAAAACAAAATTGAAGTAAAAGGAAGTACAAATGAAACATATCAGTTATATAGATGCTTGTTTGAACTTTTTAAGAGTCAGAAGTAAAATCTAACTAATATTTATGAAGAATTTCTCTTTGATAATTTGTAGCTTGATTTTCTTATTGAGCAGTTGCCATTCGCAGACTAACAGGCAAATTATAGAAGAAACAACACATAAAGCTATTGCTGCATTAAGAAACAAAAATTCAACAGATTTCAAGAACTTAATTGGAGTCAGGAACCTTCGGATTATTGGTAAAGATGATGAATCTATCCGGTATGATGTAAATAGGTATAACTTATTGTTGAATCAAGCTTTTAACGAAGCCGAAGAAGTGCCTTTTAATATTTCTGGTTTATTCAACGGCATGGGGCAAACAGTTGTTCGTATTAAGTTTCCACAGAGCGTGGCAGATAGTTCAGGTGTTAAATCTCTTCATTTAAATATATACTTTGGTCCACCACAAATAGTTTCTTTAAGAAAGATTTCGGGCTATGAATTGATAAAAGATAATTCTGACTCAACTGAATTCAAAAAGCAATAATCATTATCAACTTGCTAAGAACAGTCCACAAAACGAGGAAAATTTAGTCAAGCTTTTCAAATCATTTAACGACTAACACAACTAACAACAACTTATTAATTGCTTTAGCTTACATAATCACAAAGCCCTCAAAAGAGGGCTTTGTGATTAATTAGAGATTTATAAATTATTTACTTAATCGTCTTCATCAATTCCCTCACCGCTACTTCCAATTGCTGGTCTACTCCTTTCTTAACCACTTCGTATTCATTGTATACTAAGAAGTCCGGATCGGTGGCAGCATTTTCCAAATACTTGCCTGCATTGGTTTTTACACCCACTGTTGGTGCACCCCAACGGATACCTGAATCCATTAAGCTTTCCCAGGCTGCAAAAGAACAAGTACCGGGAACCTGTGTGCCCACCAGCTTATTTACATTCAATTCCTGTACCATGAACGCATAACAATGTCCATCGCTGTAATTGGCTTCATTGGCCAGTGAAATACTGGGCTTGGTCCAACGGAAATTGGGTTCAAAGCCATTGCTTCTTACATCGTTGGTATAGTCCATGAATTTCTTACCACTCAAGAACACAGCCAGGTCGGCTACCAGGTCTCCGCCTCCATTGTTTCTGGTGTCTACCACTACTCCTTTCTTTAAGAAATGTTTGCCCATGATGTCTTCATAAGTAGAACGGAATGCACCATCACTCATTCCCGGAATAT
>CALEST010000166.1 GCA_937907555.1 uncultured Sediminibacterium sp. | reverse complement strand
AAATTGTTGATCATCAGATAAAGGAATTCAAGGGTACTTACCAGGAATGGGTAGATTGGAACGAAAGAATGGAGAAGCAGAAAAAAGTACAAACCGCTCCAGTAAAAGAAACGCCCAAGCCTGTTGTGGAAATACCAGTTAGCAAACCTGCCCAGCCCATTAACAAGGAATTACAGAAAGAATTACAAAAGCATCAGCGAAAATTGGCTCAGGTAGAAACTGATTTAAACAAGGCTCAGGAAGAGCAGAAACAAATTGAACTGGATCTGGCCAATCCTGACACATATACGAATGCAGCGAAATTTGCTGAATTGGAGACTGCTTATAAAGCTGTAAAAAACAGAATTGCAGAACTCAATCAAAACTATGAAGCATTGTTTGAGACGGTGATGGAGCTGGAGAACAAGGTTTAGCAACTAATGAACACTACATACAAAAATAGAAAGCCCCTCCAATGGAAGGGCTTTCTATTTAAAATCAACTTATAAATCTGTTGGTCTCAATTATTTTTCAGCTGAATCCGACTATTTTTCTGTAGGGTTACGCTTACCAGCCAATAATTTTTCCAAAGCCGTTTCCAGTCTTCTTTTACGGGTTTCCTCTTTCTTTGCTCCTTCAATCCAGGTAACATATTCCTTTTGATTGGTGAAGGATAGGGATGTAAAAAACTCTTTGGCTTCTTCGTGTGTAGTGAACAGACGATCCAGTTCTACAGGCGCTTTTACCAGTCTCTTTTCAAAATCTACCCCATTAACTGCTAATTTGGCTTCTGAGAAATTTCTGTCTTTATTGGGAATCTGGTCGGTCTTTTTAAAACGCATAGCACTCCAAACATGATCCATAGCTACCTGACGAACACACTCGTAGTTTTGCTTTGTTAAGCAATCCCAGCTACAGTCCCTGTTTAAATCGGAAGCAATCTTACTGGTTTTCTTAGGATAAGCCACCCATAATTTGCTGTCGTTATGTAAAGCAGGCAATACTTCTTTCAATACATTTTTCAACTGTTGTTCACTTAAAGCAAACACCAGCGCAAAATCAACTTTCTTGCTTCTCAATAAAGGAGTAACATTCTTGGCATAAGTAAGTTTCGCAAACTGCTTTTCGATGGAAGAGGGCAAACCTTGAATTAATAGATTCTTCTCGTCCTTAAGCTGAAGTTTTTCGAGTAGCGTTTGATTCGACATGCTTTGAAGGATTTTGTTACAATAAAGATTGCAAAGTTAAAAAAATGTTACGACTTTTTGTAGTAATTCTGAACTGTGCTGGCCATGATTTTCTCAAGCGCAGCAATCCTTTCAGCGTCACTGGGGTGTGTGCTTAACAAAGAAGGAGTACTTCCACCTCCTGTGGCAGCCGACATTCTATTCCAAAAAGCTATGGCTTCCCTGGGATCATACCCGGCCAGAGCAGAGAACATCAGACCAAAACGGTCCGCTTCCAGTTCATTGCTTCTGCTAAATGCAGGCATAATGGTTCCTGATGCAATACCGTATGATGTATTGAAAATCTCCTGGGTAAGCTGAGGCTTACTGGATAAAGCAATGGATAAGCCCGCTCCCAAACCTTGCTGTAATAAACCCTGACTCATTCTTTCACTACCATGTCTGGCTAAAGCATGGGCAATTTCATGTCCCATTACCACTGCAAGACCTGCTTCATTCTTGGTTACCGGCAAAATTCCGGTGTACACCACTATCCTGCCACCTGGCATACACCAGGCATTCATTTGCTTATCGTTCACCAGATTGATTTCCCAGCTGTATCCGGCTAGTTCCTTACTGAGGCCTTTTTGTTCATAATAATTCTTGATGGCTTTTACGATATTTTCTCCTACTCGTTTAACCATTAAGGCATCGGCCGTTCCGGTAACCAGCTTATTGGTCGCTATAAAAGACTTGTATTGAGTTGCCGCCAAAGACTGTGCTTCGGATTCTGGCACCAGACTTAATTGCTTTCTTCCGGTTATCGCATTTCGCTGACAACCAGTAATGCCTGTCAATAACAAAGTTATTGTGGCAATGCTCCAAACATATTTTTTCATGAATTCCTCCTTAAGTACACAATTACTTTCCGCCGCGATTCTTATCCCTCGATTTGAATAAGGGGATTTTACTCTCGGTACCTTTTAATATTCTTCCTATATTTTTCTGGTGGGTTAGTATGACCATCAATGCTACCAGTACAGCAAAAATTCTATATAAAGTTTCTTTCTCATTGAAAATGAATAAGATAAATACCATGAAAGATACCCCCGCCAGAATAGAACTCAGGGAAACAAATCTTGTTAAATACAAGACGATCAAAAATACCCCAACACAGCACAATGCAACCAATGGCTGAATGGCCACGGCCATCCCCAGCAAAGTGGCTACTCCCTTTCCTCCTCTAAAGCCAGCCCAGATTGGGAAAATATGTCCCATAACAGCAGCCAGTCCTAATCCAATCATAAAATTGGTTCTATCCCACTCGTCTGTTAAATAGTAAGGAAGTAAAATATACAATGAAGTTGCAATAATACCCTTCAGCACATCCACTGCCATTACAATGGTTCCCCATTTGGAACCTAATACCCGAAAAGTATTGGTTGCTCCGGCATTACCACTGCCGTAGTCACGGATATCTATTTTGAAAAAATACTTACTAATCCAAATGGCTGTTGGCACTGAACCAATTAAATAAGCCAACAAAATCAATAAAACTTCGTTCATGTACGTATAATTGGGGGCACAAAGATAAACTAATTATCTAAGTTAATGATTTCTTAACACAAAAACGAACTAATCAGGCTAAAAATTGTATGGCTACCCAGCCGTCTTTTTGCACTGTTTTCTGATAATGAAAGCCCTTTTCATTAAATAATTTAATCATATCTTCTTCGTCAGAACATAAAAGTCCGCTAATGAGTAAGGTTCCACCATTTTGTGTAATCTCTCTTAAAGCAGCTGCATTCTGCTCTAAAATATGCCGGTTGATATTGGCAATAACGATATCGTACTGTGTATCTGTTTTCAGCTGGTCTGCCAATGCCACCTGAATTTTATTGCATTGATTCACCTGAATATTTTCCTCTGTGTTTTCTATGCACCAGGGATCAT
>CALEST010000165.1 GCA_937907555.1 uncultured Sediminibacterium sp. | reverse complement strand
ATCCTTTATCAACCTGAATAGAAAAGTCTTCCTTGTTTCTGCCGGGTGCATTCAATTCCAGATGAAATGCATCGTCTGTTTCATGAATGTTTACTGCAGCAACCGGATATCCATTATGAACTGGATTTGCAAAACCGGAAGGAAATGCATTGAATAACTCGTCAAATAAACTGTTGTTGGATTGTTTTAAAATTGCCATGGTTATAATTTTTAATGGTTTACGTATTTTCTGTTATACCAGCAAAGCGTATTCCACCCCGAAAAATCCAACAATTTGGCACCAATGAGTATATAAAAAATGTCATAAAGGCATAATAATAATTTTAACATGCCATTCTGACTGTATTGTTGATTTCTCATTGGTAGATTTGATGCGTTGTTGTAACTTTGGTGTCCAAAATAGAAATTATGTATCCAGCAGAAATAGTATTGCCAATGAAGGCAGAGTTAACAGATGAGGGTTTTGGCGAATTGCTAACTGCATCAGAAGTAGACCAGACTTTACAACAGGAGGGAACTACACTTGTAGTAATTAATTCTGTTTGTGGTTGTGCAGCAGGTGCCTGCAGACCTGGTGTTTTAATGGCTGTTCAGAATGCAACCAAGCGCCCAGATCGTTTAATGACCAGCTTCGCGGGATTTGATGTTGAAGCCGTTAATAAGATTCGTGAGCATTTATTGCCACATCCTCCTTCTTCACCAGCCATTGCTTTATTTAAGAATGGTGAGTTGGTAACCATGGTTGAAAGACACCAGATTGAAGGAAGACCAGCGCAAGCAATCGCTCAACATTTAATTGCAGCATTTGATGCACATTGCAATTAATTTCGTAATTTGTTTTTAGATGGGTTAGTAAGTATGGGCCTCACTTTTGTGAGGCCTTGCTTTTTTTGCTAATTTCTGATTAACATTGCACTATATCTTATCGCACTGCACTATGTATCCTAATTTATACTACGCATTCAAGGATTTATTTGGTATTGAAATCAACGGTCTTAAACTCATTAATAGTTTTGGTTTTTTTGTTGCGCTTTCCTTTATTTTCTCAGCCTGGATTCTATCCATGGAGTTGAGGAGAAAACAACAACAGGGTTTATTTCAGTTTACAGAAGAGAAAATTAAAATTGGAGAACCTGCCAGCTTAACTGAATTAATTACCAATGGTATCATGGGTTTTTTATTCGGGTATAAAATCATTGGTGCTTTCACTATTAAAGATGCATTGCTTGATCCTCAGGCTTTTATTTTATCGGGGGAAGGAAACTTTCTGACAGGTATGCTGGCTGCGCTGGGTTTTGGCTTGCTCAAGTGGTGGGAAAAAAAGAAAGTTCAATTGGAAACACCTGTTGAAAGAACCATTCGAATCTGGCCACAGGACAGAGTAGGGGACATTGTTATTTATGCAGCCATATTTGGTTTTTTGGGTGCGAAAATTTTTCATAACCTCGAAAACTGGAATGAATTTGCTGCTGATCCGATTGGATCACTGATTGCTTTTAGCGGTCTTACATTCTATGGTGGGTTAATTTGTGCAGGAGCAGCTATTATCTGGTATGCCCGTAAAAATAAAATAGCTTTAATTCCTCTATTGGATGCATTTGCGCCCACAATGATGTTTGCTTATGCATTCGGTAGAATCGGATGTCAGGTTAGCGGAGATGGAGATTGGGGCATTGCCAATCCGGTTGCCAATCCATATAAATGGTTGCCTGATTTTTTCTGGTCATACACTTATCCGCATAATGTGGTTCAGGATGGAGTACCTATTCCAGGTTGTGTAGGACCTTATTGTAATCAATTGCCCGTACCCGTATATCCAACCCCTCTTTATGAACTGCTTATTTGTTTTGTCTTATTTGGGATACTGATCTTTTTAAGAAACCGAATTAAAGTTCCTGGTCAATTATTTAGTATTTATTTGATATTCAATGGATTGGAGAGATTTTTTATTGAA
>CALEST010000164.1 GCA_937907555.1 uncultured Sediminibacterium sp. | reverse complement strand
TCTGTTTGCATTAACAAACTTTTACTGCCATGTAAAATTCCAATGGAACCCAACTGTGTAGTTGCTGCACTCATTCCACTTGAAACACCTTTTCCTGCAGCTTCCACTGCTACCAGTTTTACAGCCGGTTCATTTAAAAAATGATAAAATGCACCAGCTGCATTACTCCCGCCTCCTACACAGGCAATTACATGTGTTGGTAAATCAGTGCCTGTTTGTTCCAGCAATTGGGCCTTCATTTCTTTACTGATTACACTTTGAAAACGGGCTACCATATCCGGATAAGGATGCGGTCCTACAACACTACCAATAATATAATGGGTATTCTCAGGATGATTGATCCAGTCTCTGATGGCTTCATTCGTAGCGTCTTTCAGGGTTTTGCTGCCACTGGTTGCCGGTACCACTTTCGCTCCCAGCATTTTCATTCTGGCTACATTGGGAGCCTGACGTTCAATGTCTTTTTCTCCCATATACACAATACATTCCAATCCCTTTAAAGCACAAACGGTTGCAGTTGCTACCCCGTGTTGCCCGGCCCCTGTCTCAGCTATAATTCGGGTTTTACCCAAACGCTGCGCCAAAAGAATCTGCCCAATGGTATTATTGATTTTGTGTGCCCCGGTATGACAGAGATCTTCCCGCTTCAGGAAAATTTGACTATTGAATTCTTTACTCAGTCTTTCCGCTTTAAATAAAGGGGTGGGTCTTCCTACATAATCTTTTAAAAGATGTACAAACTCTTTTTGAAATTCGGGCTCTTCCATTATCTGAAGGTATTTCTCCCTCAAATCCATCACATTCCGCTGCAGCATTTCCGGAATATATGCGCCACCAAATTCTCCATAATATCCCTGCATATCTGGCGACTGAAAATCAATTCTCTCACTAATCATTTTGAAAAATTTAATTGTAAAGCAATAAGCCCCTTGCTGGAATCCATCCTGGATATCTTCCCGCTGTAATTATAATATATCTTATACACCCCAATCTGGTCAATGGTTTTATTGGCATTGTATAAAATAGAAATATTACCTACAGATGATATTAAATTCTGGTAATTGTACCTGAAAACTAAATCGCCAATTTTATCAATTCGTCCAGTATGGTCGTACTGAATAACTAAGTTTCCTATCTGACTTAACCAACTTTCATAATTAAACTGAATACCCAGATTACCCACCTGCTGAGGCTGGAAATTTTTATTATACAAGACTTCACCGGAAGCATCCGTTTCTACAGATAGAATCTTGCCCTGATCATCCAGGTAAATAAGGGTACTACCCGCACTTACTTTGTATTGAGCCTTCCCGCTCACGTTCATTAAAATATTAGTTAGTTGCTGTGCGGAAAGATTACCATACCAGAAAAGCCCCAGCAACCCTATCAGAATTCCTCTTCTCATAAATGTTTCAATTGCTTAATAAATGGTTGTACCAGTTCCATATTTTTTACACCAGGACTAATTTCAAATTTACTATTCACATCAATCGCAAATAAATCTTTGGCTACAGGATCCGATTTAAATGATTGCAATGCTTCTAAATCATCCGGTCCAATCCCGCCACTCAAAAAGAATGGCTTATTAATATTTAAAGAAAACAAGATATCCCAATTGAACCTTTTGCCTGTTCCACCATATTCAGCACCAGCAGTATCAAATAAAAACATATCTACTATATCCTGATAATCCTTTATTTTCCACAAAACATCATCGTCATCCCGAAGTCTGAAAGCTTTAATAACAGAAATATAATCGGCAATTTTCTCACAATATCTGGGGGTTTCATCACCATGTAACTGTGCCAGATACAGACCACATTCATCTACCAGTGTTAACAACTGGTCCGGTTCTTCATTCACAAATACCCCCACTTTATTGATTGTGGCCCCCTTTGCCTTTTTCAACTCCAATGTGGAACAGGTTTTTAAAACATACCTGGGTGATTTGGGATAAAAAATAAATCCGGAGAATTCAACTCCCATTTCATCCAGTTGCATCATTTGTTGAATGCTGTTTAATCCACAGACTTTAGCCCGCATTTTGTTTTTCTTTTAAGGTTTTAACAAAATTGGCAAAAGCAATTCCGGGATTGTTTTCACGCATGAAACGTTCCCCAATTAAAAATCCGGAGAAACCGGCTTTCTGTAAAGTTACAATTGTATCCGGATGATCAATTCCACTTTCCGCAATAGCAAGCATTTCTTTTGGAATTTTCTTAATTAACTCAATGGAATGATCAAGACTAACTTCAAAACTTTTCAGATTCCTGTTATTGACACCTATAAAATCAACCTCAGGACAAATATGCCCCAACTCATCCGATCCATGTATCTCCAATAATACCTCCAATCCTAATTGGTGTGCCAAAACAGCCATTCTCCTAACTTCAACCGGGGTTAAACAGGCAGCTATCAGTAAAATCACAGACGCTCCATGGGCTTTTGCTTCATAAATCTGATAATCATCTATCATGAAATCCTTGCGCAAAACAGGAATGGGCAATTGCACCGGATGCACCAGGTCGTTGAGGTTCCCACCAAAAAATATTTCATTCGTTAAAACAGAAACAGCTGCCGCTCCATGTTCAGCGTAGGCACTTGTAACTTCTTCAACTGTAGAAATTGCATTGATGATTCCCTTACTGGGCGACTTTCTTTTATATTCAGCAATAATGCCTGTTTTAGTAGTATCGAGTAAGTTTGCCCTTAGCGAAATACAGGGTCTGGAAAAAGAAACCGACTGTTCTAAAACATCTATAGATATTAGAGATTTCCTGTCCGCTACTTCCAGCTTTTTTTGTTCAACGATTGTATCAAGAATGGTCATAAAATATTCAATTTTCGCTATTGCATTTGAATCAGTTTTGTAAAACTTTGATGAGCTGCTCCGGATTCCAGGCTTTGAACCGCTACCTGATAAGCTGCATCATAATTGGCAAACTTTCCTGTGCTGTTCAATGCCATAGCAGCGTTTGCCAACACTACAGCGTTCTGCGACCAGCTTCCTTCGCCTTTTAAAACACGCAGGAAAATGGCAGCAGATTCTTCTACGGTATTTCCTCCGTAAATGGCTTCAGGCAGCACTATTTTTTTGCCTAAATCCAAGGGTGAATACACCGCTTCACCCTGATTGGTGATTACTTTGGTATCACTAGTTAGGGATATTTCATCATAACCATCCAGGCTATGGATAATGGTAAAAGCCTTACCGGTTTGTTGCAGGAGATAATTATAAATCCTGGCCATTTCCAAGTTGTAAACACCTACCAGTTGAAAATCAGGATTGGCCGGATTTACCATGGGGCCCAGCATATTGAAAAATGTTCTGACTCCCAGTTGCTTCCGAATAGGCCCTACTACTTTTAATGCAGGATGAAACAATGGAGCATGCATAAAACAAATACCAGCCTCATCAATTTCTTTTTTCAACATATCAGCATCCTGCTTAAACCGATATCCCAAAGCCTCCATTACATTAGATGCCCCACTAATAGTGGAAGCTCCATAATTACCATGTTTGGCCACTTTCTGACCAGCTCCTGCTACAATAAAACAAGCCAGCGTAGATATATTAAAAGAGTTTTTACCATCACCACCAGTACCCACAATGTCTACCAGATCATTCGTGCCTAAATCTGTTTTTACACATAAGTGCAGCAGAGCATCCCTGAATCCACTTAATTCATCAATGGTGATGCTTCTCATTAAATAAACAGTTATGAAAGCACTGATTTCAGCATCGTTGTATTGACTGTTTGCCATGTTAACCAATACATCATACGCTTTCTCTCTGCTCAATGTTTTATACTCAAAAAGGTATTGCAATATTTTTTTCATCTTACTTATTTAACCAGTTTTTCATAATTGTTTCTCCTTGTGGAGTTAGTATACTTTCCGGGTGAAACTGAACGCCTTCAATATCATACTGCTGATGCATCAATCCCATAATTAATCCATTTTCATCTTTAGCAGTAACAATAAGTTCAGCAGGTAAATCATCAGAGGAAACGGCCCAGCTATGATAACGTCCTACCTCAATTGCATTACCTAAACCGCTATATAGAGGCGAGAACTTTCCATTCGCTAAAGGTTGGGGAAACACAGGTGTAGCAATACCATGGTAAACTTTGGGTAGATTAATTAAGGTTGCCCCAAATACTTCTCCAATTGCCTGATGGCCCAGGCATACACCGAGTATACACTTACTGGATGCATATTCCTGAATCAGGGGTTTCAGCAATCCAGCCTCTCCTGGAATTCCAGGGCCGGGTGATAAAACAATTTTATCATATTCGCTTACTTTAGAAAGTTCGATCTGATCATTTCTATACACGTCCGGATATTCACCCGTAATCTTTGCAATCAAATGCACCAGATTGTAGGTAAAAGAATCATAATTATCAAAAACAAGAATTTTCATAGTATCAATTAAATAACTGTTGATGCAAGAGAAACAGCCTGGTGCAATGCGTTTAATTTATTATTCACTTCCTGCAATTCACTCTCTGGAACACTGGCTGCCACTACTCCTGCTCCTGCCTGACTAATGAGTTGATTGTTTTTACTTAAAAAGGTCCTGATCATTATGGCATGATTAAAACTGCCATCAAAACCAACAAATCCAATTGCCCCACCATAAAAACCTCTTTGTGTGGGTTCCAATTGTTTTATAATTTCTATGGCCTTGATTTTAGGCGCCCCACTTAAAGTACCGGCAGGAAAACTTGCTGCAAAAATTTCAAATGGATTCTGTTTACCCTTAATGCTTCCTTCTACTTCACTAACCAGATGAATTACATGGCTGTAATAATGAACCTGCCGGTATTGAGCCACTTTAACATCTTCGCATACCCTGCTTAAATCGTTACGGGCAAGATCTACCAGCATTACATGTTCTGCATTTTCCTTTTGATCTGCCAACAAAGCTGTAGCTGATTGTTGATCGGTTGCATCATCACCTGTCCGTTTAAAGGTACCCGCAATCGGGTGCACGATTGCTTTCCCGTTTTTGATAACCAGTTGTGCTTCCGGAGAAGACCCCATTATTTTATAATCGCCATAATCAAAGAAAAATAAATAGGGGGATGGATTAATACTTCTAAGTGTTCTGTAAACATTGAATTCATCGCCTGTAAAAGCCTGACTGAATTGTCTACTAAGTACAATCTGAAAAACATCTCCCCGCATACAATGCTCAATTCCCTTTTTCACAAGTGAGATATATGATTCATCCGTCATATTTGATTGTTGTTCTCCGGTAACAGCAAATGGATATACAGGAACATCTTTAATACGAATCAGCGACTCTACCATTTGCAGATCACCCTTGATTCCGGATATGGTATTTTCACAAATAATCAGTTCATCCTTGAAGTGATTAAATGCAATTACATACTGATAAAGCCTGTAACGAACCAATGGTATCATAGGCGTTTCCGCTCCTGAGGCAATGGAAGGTTCAAAAAAATCAATTGCATCAAAACAGTTATAACCAAATAATCCCTGTGCAAATGAATATGCAGAGTCTTCGGGAACTGAAACCTGAAAGGAGTTCATGTAATCCCATAGATGGTCAGATACTTTCTTTGTTTGATTCAGAACAGACTTTACCGCATCCGATCCAGGTAATTTATATTCAATAATATCCTTGGATTTTAATTCAATTCCTCCAATAGCATTTACACAAATAAAGGAATAACTATTGTCATGTGCATGATGATCGGTACTCTCCAGTAAAATGGTATCCCGGAAACGATCCCTTAGTCTTAAATAAATTCCTACCGGAGTATAAATATCTCCTAACATTTTTTTACCGGTAGTGTTCAATTGTATCTTACTCATTTGATATAACTTAAAATAAAAAGCCCCAGAATTACATCCGGGGCTCTTGCAATATTGTTCAGTACTGGCTATAGCACTACATTCCCCGTTCAGAGTCAGTATGCCACCACCAATGCTTGTTTACTAAAATCATAACACAAATATGAGACTTAACATAAAAAAAAAAAAAAAT
>CALEST010000163.1 GCA_937907555.1 uncultured Sediminibacterium sp. | reverse complement strand
TTTGCTGTACCACTTTGATGGCGCCATCAATTTCACCATTAATTGTCCGTAGCATTAAGTAAAATGTTGCATCTACATTTGCTTCTGAAGTATTAGATCGAAGCTCTCCTTTGTTTTCTTCTCCAAACATAAAGGGCACTTCTGTATACACTATACCCTCAATATTATAGGTACTAACTTGTGACCAGTTGAGGTGACCTGCTTTTTTCTATGCATTAGCATCCTTAAATAGTAAGACACCATTTTTATACCCTTCACCATTTTGCTTGAGCCATTCTTTTAATTCAGCGTGTTGATCAACTTTTGAGACGTCATGCTTTTTACATGCGACCAAAAGAATCACAACAAAAAAAATGAATATGTTTTTAAATTTCATTTTGGAAATTTTAATTAAAATACTATTTTTTTAGAAAGCATTAATAAATGAACTTAATTTCAAAAAGCTCTTTAAGAAAGCTCGTTCTCTACCAACGTCCATTTTTTCTTCTGTTGCCACAGAACTGGGCATTATGGATTACCAATGAATATTCAAAATGAAAATAATCAGTCTGAGCTTAAATCACATTAACCAAATGGTTAATACTTGGCATAGGAGGAAAGAATTAACCATATGGTTAATTCTTCATAAAATTTGAAAAAACTATAATATTTCATTTGAATCCCCATACATAACAATAATGTTATATGTTTGTAAAAAAGACCTGTGTTAAGAATTGCAATTGCAGAAGACGAGGAAAAACATTTAAAAGCCATTATCAAGGAAGTAACTGCATATAAGAAAAATGAAATCAACATTGTTTCAAATAATGGTTACGAGCTTTTGATGGCTTTACAAACGGTTAAGCAATTACCAGATATTCTTTTGTTAGATATAAAAATGCCGAAAATGGATGGATTGATATTAACTCAATACATTTCATTCAAACACCCGTCAATAAAGATTATTGGCGTTTCGTCTCATTCAAATGAAGCATTGGTTACAGAAGTACTAAGTGAAGGGGCTTGTGGATTTATTACAAAATTCTTTTTACATAGAGCCTCAGCTATATACCAAGGGACTTATGGTAGTAGAAATATTTTATTTGAATCAATAGAAGCTGCATTAGAAAACAAAGAATACATAGACATTTTGTTATTTAATTATAAAGGTTCAATAAAAAAATCTAAATCAACCAAAACAATAATTAAAGAAAGTTTTTCTAATATACCTAATACCCATATTGAGTATTTAATTTTGAATGCAGCGAATCTCTCACATAGTGAAATAGCAAAAGTCATGAACAAAAGCTTGGCATCTGTAAAAAATTATTTCAACTTACTTTCAGCCGAATTTAATGTTAACACTAGATCAGAACTTGTTTACTATTGCACTACACATGGCATTGTAAAACATCCAAGTTATTTTGATAAGACAGCAAACTAATAATAAAACCTACACTACAATATATAAATACAGACTTCTCTAACCATATGGACTAAACGATGTTCCTCATTTATTAATGAGCTTTTTTTGTAAGGGCTTTTTTGTTTCAGTTCTCGCAATGGCAGATTCTAGTCTGGCTCTATTGGCTGGAGTGCTATTTAAATAAATGGTTTCTTGAAGGCTATTATACTCTTCTAAACTCATCACCACCACATTCTTGCCCTTACTTCGGGCAACCACCACAATATCCCCATTATTTTTAACTGAATTAGACATTTCTATAACATTTTCGTAATCGCATCCACCAATTCTCCTTTGGTAATAGGAACGCCCATGATTTTGTTATAACCCTTGGCATCTACTAAATACTGGTCGCGAATAATTTTAATCAGCTGACCATTATTTATTTCAGGAATCAACACTTGATCAAAGCTGGCAATGATTTGGCCTAAGTTTTTAGGGAATGGACGCAGGTAACGAATATGTGCATGGCTTACAGCATGACCTGCTGCTTGCAATTCAGTTACTGCACTTTTAATAGCACCATAAGTAGAACCCCAACCCAATACCAATACTTTTCCTTTGGAAGGACCGCTATCTATCGTTTGAAGTGGAACATAATCTGCAATGGTATCTACTTTGGCCTGACGTACTTTCACCATATGTTGGTGATTGTCCGGATCATAGCTGATATTACCCGTGATATCTTGTTTTTCCAATCCACCAATGCGATGTTCTAATCCAGCCGTACCAGGCACTGCCCAAGGTCTGGCTAATTTTTCATCGCGCTGATATGGCATGAACTTGGCTTCCCCTTCTGCCAATGCTTTCTTAAAGCTTACTGGTATTTCTGGTAAGTCTGCGCTCTGCGGAAACTTCCAGGGTTCTGCGCCATTGGCAATGTATCCATCACTCAATAAAATAACCGGAGTCATATGTTGGATCGCAATTCGTACGGCTTCAAAAGCCACATCAAAGCAATCGGAAGGAGTTGCGGAAGCAATCACTGGCATCGGACATTCTCCGTTTCTTCCATAATAGGCCTGCAACAAATCACTCTGCTCGGTTTTGGTAGGCAAGCCGGTAGAAGGACCCCCTCTTTG
>CALEST010000162.1 GCA_937907555.1 uncultured Sediminibacterium sp. | reverse complement strand
CAAACAACCAAAGATCCTAAGATTCCGATTGGCATATCTCTTTTTGGATTCTTGGCTTCCTGTGCAGCAGTGGATACGGCATCAAATCCAATGAATGCAAAGAATACAACAGCAGCGCCACCTAATACACCACCCCATCCATGTTTGTTGAACGCAGAGTAATCGGCAATTACCTTACCGGCACTGTCTACTACTGCCGCAGTTCCTTCCGGAATCATGTAAGGAGTATGGTTTTCTGGCTTAATAAACTGCCAGCCAATCGCAATGAATAATAATACAATACCCACTTTAATGAATACGATTACTGCATTTACAATTGCAGACTCCTGCGTTCCTTTAATCAGTAATAAAGTAATCAGGAAAAGTATCATTAAAGCTGGTGCATTAATCATGCCCTGGTGTAAAACACCGGCAGAGTCAGTAAAGCTTTCAAAAGGCGAGTGGCACCATTCATATGGTATGCTTCCTCCCAGCAGCTTGTTTAAATATTCGCTCCATGCAATGGAAACAGTAGCAGCTCCCAATGCGTATTCCATAATCAATGCCCATCCAATAATCCATGCAACCAATTCTCCTAATGTAACATAAGAATAAGCATAAGCACTACCTGCAATTGGAATCATGGCAGCAAACTCCGCATAACACAATCCTGCGAATGCACATCCAATGGCTGCAATCACGAAAGAAATAGTAACGGCTGGTCCGGCAGATTGTCCGGCAGCAGCAGCAGTTCTTACAAACAAACCGGCACCAATAATGGCCCCGATACCTAATGCAATCAGATTGCCTGCGCCAAGGGTTCTTTGTAAACCATTGGTTGAATCTTCTGCATTGGCCAGCATCGCTGAAAGCGATTTCTTTCTAAATAAACTCATAGTTTTATTAATTGGGTTCTGGTTTTAAATTATCTGGCAAAATAGGCATTATATTCAATTTACGGGTATATTGCCAACTCAAATTTTGCCGGATGAAGAATAAACTAACGATTTATATCCTGATTGCCATGGTTCTGGGTATTGTTACAGGGTATATTGTACATGAAACTGCTGCGCCAGAAACCATCACTGGGTTCTCTAAAAACATCAAAT
The DNA here is from genome assembly GCA_937907555.1 of uncultured Sediminibacterium sp. Classification (GTDB taxonomy): domain Bacteria; phylum Bacteroidota; class Bacteroidia; order Chitinophagales; family Chitinophagaceae; genus Sediminibacterium. The sequence continues at coordinate 1,777 of CALEST010000162.1, read as the reverse complement.
TATTAGGTACCATTTTTATCCGCCTGGTAAAAACCATTATTGCTCCACTGGTGTTTTCTACCCTGGTGGTAGGGATTGCCAAACTGGGAGATTTAAAAACGGTAGGTCGTGTGGGCGGGAAAGCCATGCTTTGGTTTGTTTCTGCTTCTCTGGTAAGTTTATTGGTTGGTATGATTCTGGTAAATTATTTTCAACCGGGTTCCTATATTGATTTGTCTCAGGCAGACAATGCAGGACTAAAAGACCTGATGGGAAAAACATCTGAATTTTCTCTGCAAAAATTCATTGAGCACGTAGTACCTGCCAGCGTTTTCGAAGCCATGGCCACCAATGAAATTTTACAGATTGTGGTATTCTCCATTTTCTTTGGAGTAGCCGCTGCCAATCTGGGGCCTTATTCAAAACCTGTTATCAATGCCCTGGATATTGTTGCACATATAATCCTTAAGATTGTTGGTTATGTAATGAATTTTGCACCCTTTGGTGTGTTCGGTACATTGGCAGCAGTTGTGGCAGATAAGGGCTTGGGCATTTTTAGTTTTTACTTTATTTATTTTGGCTATTTCGTACTGGGAATTGCGGTGCTTTGGGCATTGCTTTGTTCAGTAGGATTCATCATATTGGGTAAGCGCATGAAGGGATTGCTGAAAACAATTGCCAATCCTCTGTTGGTGGCTTTCAGTACCACCAGTAGTGAAGCCGTATTCCCCAAGCTAACAGAAGAGTTGGAGAGATTTGGTTGTAAAAAAAGCATTGTTTCCTTTATCCTGCCCTTGGGCTATTCATTCAATTTAGATGGCAGTATGATGTATATGACTTTTGCCAGTCTGGCCATTGCTCAGGCTTACGGAATTCATATGCCCATTGGGGAGCAGATAACCATGTTATTGGTTTTAATGCTAACCAGTAAAGGAATTGCTGGTGTACCCAGAGCTTCTTTGATTATTGTACTGGCTACCTGTGCTATGTTTAAAATTCCACCAGAGGGAGTTGCATTGATTTTGCCGATTGACCATTTTTGCGATATGTTCAGAACAGGAACCAATGTATTGGGAAATGCACTGGCTACTACAGTTGTAAGTAAATGGGAAGGTGAATTACAGGAAGAAGGAGTGGTTGAACTAGAGTCTTAAACCTAATTAATATTGAATCATGTTAATGCAGATTTTACTGGAGTTTCATTGGACAAATTTATTGCAGCCTCAGTTTTATATTGAGCACGGTGGGTTATGGTTGATTTTATTTGTGGTTTTTGCGGAAACCGGATTATTTGCCGGCTTCTTTTTACCAGGCGATAGCCTCTTGTTTGTGGCAGGGATTTACAGTACCAACCTGGCCAACGAATTTATTCCAACCGGAAACGAAGTTTTCGATTTGCTTTTAATTATGGTATTGATTTCCATGGCAGGTATACTGGGAAATACCACCGGATACTGGTTTGGAAAAAAAGTAGGTCCCGCCATGTATTCCTGGAAGGAAAATATGTTTTTTAAACAACGCTATTTACAACAGGCGCATGAGTTTTACGAAAAGCATGGGGGCGGGGCTATTATTGTGGCCCGTTTTATTCCTATCGTAAGAACCTTTGCCCCCATTGTTGCCGGTATTGTGCAGATGGATAAAAAGAAATTCGGGTTCTTCAATATTGTGGGTTGTTTTGCCTGGGTAGGCAGCATGTTGTTTGCCGGACATTTTCTGCAGAAATCGATCCTGGCTCAGTTCGGATTCGATTTAAAAGATCACCTGGAAGTGATAGTACTGGGCATTGTGGCGGTTA
>CALEST010000161.1 GCA_937907555.1 uncultured Sediminibacterium sp. | reverse complement strand
TTTTTTTTTTTTTTTCGCGTGCCTGTTTTAAAGCCTCCTCAATTATTGTAACGGCCGAATCAGAATTATTAAATTGATAAATACCTTCTAAATCTATCCTTAGCAAAACCTTAGTTGAATCGGAGGTAGCATGAGCTAGAAGGGTATTGAGGCTATCAATCGCATTCTTCTGAGCATGGGTTGATTGAAGACTTGAAATCATCACTACTAGTATTGCAAAAAGAATGCGACTCATACTCCTTGGATTGGAAAATTGATAATAAATTCAGTACCCTCTCCTTCTTTCGACTCCAGTTTTATTTCCCCGCCATGCGCCTTCACAATATCATAACTCAAGCTCAATCCCAATCCCGTTCCCTGCCCGGTTGGTTTGGTGGTAAAAAAGGGTTGAAAGATTTTTTCTTTGATTGCATTAGGAATACCGTTGCCATTATCCTTAACACAGATTTCAATCCTATCACCCAGGTTTCTTGTGCTAACAGTAACGGTGGGTTCGTATTTATCCTCCGAAGCCTTAGCGTAGGAGGACTTATCACTTACTGCATAAAAGGCGTTGTTAATCAAATTCAAAACCACTCTTCCAATATCTTGTGGAACAACATTAACTTTGGATAGTGTGGGATCAAGTTGTAATTCAAATTTTGCATTAAACGATTTGTCCTTTGCACGCAGGCCATGATAGGAGAGACGCAGGTATTCATCGCATAGAGCATTGAGGTCTGTTAACTCTTTAACACCACTGCTGCTTCTGCTATGTTGTAGCATGCCTTTTACAATGGCATCAGCTCGTTTGCCGTGAAAGTTTATCTTTTCTTCGTTCTCTTTAATATTGTTGGCAATCTCTTCTGCCGACTGCTTACTGCCTCCTGCCAACTCATTCTTCAGCTCCTCAATTAGTTCAGTATTTATTTCCGCAAAATTATTAACGAAGTTTAAAGGGTTCTGTATCTCATGGGCGATACCCGCAGTTAGCTCTCCCAACGAAGCCATTTTTTTTTTTTTTTTGAGTTGCGACTGCGTAGATTTTAATTCCTTCAACGTTTTTTCCAAAACTATTTTTGCTTTCTTTTCCTTTTTGTTATTCTGATACAGAATAAGACCTATTAGAGAAAGAATAACAAGTCCTGCAATCAAACTATAGGTTCTGACTTTATTCTTTGTTTGGATTTTCTCTTTCTCTAGTTTTTCCAGCTTTACCTGCTCATCTACAACTACGTCCAGAAATGCAAGAACATTTTTCCGCTCTTCTATGGTAAGACTATCACTTAATGATTTAGCCAATTTTAAATACGCGATGGCACTGTCAGTTCTGCCCAGCTTATCAAAACAGGAAGTAAGCAGATTATAGGAATCTCTTTTCCAAGCCCGGTCTTTACGCCTTTCAAAAATTTTCAAGCTTTCTTTCGCATAATACAAAGCAGAGTCTTTCTTTTTTATATCAGTAAATACATGACTTAATGAAATATATGCCAGACCCAGGTGTAGATCATCATTTGTCTCTTTTAAAAGTGGTATTGCCTGTACTATTGCATTGGCGGCTAAATCGAAATTTCCCATCTTCTCAAAAGTATCGCCCAGGTATTTCTTTGCGCGACCTAATCCTGTTTTATCGTTCAAATCTGAAAACGTTGATATGGCGTTATTAATAAGCATGAGTGCTGAATCTAATTTTCCTTCATTCATATAAGCAATACCCATGTGAAAGTTTATATACGCAATCTGTCCTTTGTCCCCAGCAGCTTTTGCATATTTTTCAGCTTCCCGATAATTCTTTAATTGGTTTTTTGTGTTAACAATCCAGTTTCCGGTATAGGCATTTAACAAGCCAATTAAATCGTAGCATTTGCTTAGGAGAAGCATTCGTTCACTCGTAGGGCTTTGGCCAAGTGGCAAATGCCAAATAGTTTTTTCAATAACGGGGTCCTTTGCAATATTTAAGGCTTTTAAATATAATTCCAATGACTTTGCAAACATTTCCTGTGACATTAGGATAACCCCCATCAAGTTCAATATAGAAGCTTCGTCAAATTTTAGATTTAATCTGACAGCAATAAGCAAGGCTTTATCCAGGTAAAAATTTGAACTATCGCGATCAACACTAATGTAATATGATCCCAGCTGCCTATAGGCGTTCATTCGGGCAGTATCACTTTTTGCACCGGAAAGAGATCTGTACAAACTACCCAAATATGGGTTTTCATGTTGCCCTGTAACTAATGATGGCAACAAGAATAGTGAAAGTGCTATAAAAAAGATTTTCATGGTTTTATTAACCAGTTAGTAATTGAATAATAAATTCACTTCCCTCACCCTCTTTCGTT
>CALEST010000160.1 GCA_937907555.1 uncultured Sediminibacterium sp. | reverse complement strand
ATCATTATATTTTCACTTGCTACTTTTTTCACTGATATTTCTGTATTTGCCCAGGAAGAGGCATCATTTAAAACTGCTGAAACTTCAAATGGTGAAGATTCAGCAGTAAAGGCTGCTGTGGAACAATTCCTGGTTGCATTTGGTAATGATGAACAGGAGAAAATGAAAAATATTTTGTTGCCTAATTCCAATATTGCTTCCATCTCTATGTTAAATGGTGAGCCGGAAATATTTACTATGACAACTGAAATGTATTTGTTGCAACGCGAAGGAAAGCAAAATAAAAAATTCCAGGAACCAGTAAGGCAATATACAGTGAATGTTTCACAGGGGGTATTAGCCTTTGTAAGGGCAGATGCTACTGTATATTATGACGGGATTGCCAGCCACCATACCAATGATTTTTTTATTTTGATGAAAGATAAGGGCGTTTGGAAAATCTTAAGTGGTACTTTTTCTACACTTCCACTTACTACCGACAATTAAGTTTTGGAAAAATAAGTGTTATATAAGTAAGAACAAAGGCATAAAAATTAAATATCAGCATGTGCACATAATCTTGCTGTATGCACAAATATAGCAAGAGTGAATTTATTATTTTATATGAAAGTACAGGAACAGATCAAAAAGCATATTGCCAGTCAACCTGAGCCCAAACGCAGCGACATACAGGCGTTGCATCAACGCATTCTTCAAACATTACCAGGATGTAAATTATGGTTCGATGATGGGAAAAACAGCGAAAGTAAAACTGTTAGTAATCCAACAATCGGATATGGGTTATTTACAATTAAGTATGCGGATGGAAAAACAAGGGAGTTTTTTCAGATTGGTTTAAGTGCAAACAAAAGTGGTATTTCTGTATATATCCTTGGTATAAAAGACAAGACATACTTAGCACAAACGTATGGCGAAAAAATAGGAAAGGCATCTGTGACTGGTTACTGTATAAAGTTTAAAGTACTCAAAGACATCAATATTGATATACTGGAAGCGGCAATTCAATATGGAGTTCGGGTTTCTCTGCATGAGTAGTATTGCAGCAAAAGTTATGTAATTGGAAAATTGGGAAATCTTAATCTTTCAGCAGGGTGAGATTATTTTATTCGGCTATATACATTTATCAGTCTGTCAATTCTTCTTTTGTTTTCCTGCTGAAGTAAAGAAGGATAAAGATTCATTAATAGATTCACTACCATCATGATCAAGCCAAATGTAAAGTTGAAATTATAAAATTTCACTGATGCAAACATAGCTACAAAAACAAATCCGATTAAATGATCTATTTCAGAAGATGTCATTTCACTGCGTATTTTATTTAAATCACTATAATCAATTCTAAGGTCCAGTTTTATTTTTTGGTTGAAAAATTTAAAAAATGTGTTTTTTACTATCCATTTAAAATAATGCAGTCCAATCATTTTGTTCAGAATTCCGCTTTTAATAAAATTCAGATTAGATAAATTTTGATTGTAAAATGCTGTTTTTTTCAATACGGCGTTAATAATCATTCCAACCATCCATGAAATAACGGTAATTGATATACTAAATGACAGGTATTTATAGATCATCGTTTTAAAATGCCAGCTTTTTTAATGAATGATGGTAAAATATATAAACAGGTGATTTTAATTTTTTCCGATAAAATTAGTAAAAATATCAGGACATGATTTTAAAAATACCTATTCCATGCTTTAAGCGGTAATGAAGCGATCACTGTATTTACACAACTTTGTGTGCATATCTGTGAATTCAGCCATTTAACGCTTTTCTCCTCAAGGATTCGGTTTGCAGGGTTCTATGAAATACTTTCGTAAATTCAACTGCCAAACAATACAGATATTTGCAATCGGGGTAAGGAATGCTAATTTACCCAGGGCGAGAATATATAAATAAGAGCTGCAAGTTTAGTAGAATTGTAGAAAACCCAGGTAATAGAATATGAATGACAATCTGAAACGCCATATAAAAGACTTTATTCTAATTACTGTTGGGATTTTTTCAGCGGCATTTGGGTTTAAGGGCTTCCTTTTAACAAATCAATTTATTGACGGCGGTGCAACCGGTATATCACTATTAATATCAGCACTTACATCCGTTCCACTGTATATTTTAATAATTGCGATAAATATTCCGTTTGTTATTTTAGGTTATAACATTATCGGGAAGGCTTTTGCTGTAAAAACCATGCTCGCAATTTCAGGCCTGGCACTGGTTGTAGCAACCGTTACATTTCCGGATATTACAAAAGACAACCTGCTTGTTGCACTATTTGGCGGATTTTTCCTGGGAGCTGGTATTGGCTTAAGCGTAAGGGGTGGTGCAGTTATTGACGGTACAGAAGTACTGGCAATTTATTTAAGCAGGAAGTTTGGAACTACCATTGGTGACATTATAATAGTGATAAATGTGGTTATCTTTTCAGTAGCTGCATATTTCCTTTCTGTTGAAATTGCACTTTATTCAATGATAACTTACCTGTCTGCCTCAAAAACACTCGACTTTATCATAGAAGGAATAGAAGAATATACAGGCGTTACAATTGTATCTGATCAACATGAACAAATAAGGAATATGCTTGTAGATCATTTAGGCCATGGAGTTACAACTTATACAGGAAAAAGCGGTTTCGGAAAAAAGGGTGAAACAAAGAATACAGATATTATCTATACCGTGGTTACGAGGCTGGAATTAAACAGGCTGAAATCTGAGCTTGAAAAGATAGATAAACACGCTTTTATTATTATGAGCAGTATCAGGGATACAAAAGGTGGGATGGTTAAAAAGAGAGGATTAAAACATTGATACAAAACAATAAAAAAAAAGCGTTTGTTGGATTTCGATCAGAATTACCACTAAATTTAAATCAAAAAAATATCCAGTCAACAATACAGGAAAGCATGCGGGCAATTATTTTGGCAATAATATTTAGTTTTTCCTTTTCCCAAATATTTGGACAAACAGCAGATGTGAAACTTAAAATATCACATTTATCAGGCAACTTTTATATTTATACAACTTACAACACGTATGAAGAAAGCCAGGTGCCTGCAAATGGAATGTATCTTGTAACGAACAATGGCGTTGTGATGTTTGACACACCCTGGGATACAACACAATTTCAACCTTTGCTTGACAGTATAAAAGTAAAACATCAGAAAAGCGTAGTAATGTGTGTGGCTACACATTGGCATAGCGACAAAACAGCCGGACTTGAGTATTACAGGCAACAGGGAATTAAAACCTTTACAACTGTTCTTACAGATGAATTAAGTAAAAAGAACAACAAGAAAAGGGCTGAATTTTTAATGACAAAAGATACGGTGTTCAACATTGCATCATATTCTTTTGAAACATATTACCCCGGAGAAGGACATACAGCAGACAATATTGTCATTTGGTTCAATAAAGAAAAAATACTTTACGGTGGATGTTTAATAAAAGGTGCTGATGCTGAGAATCTGGGCTATTTGGGAGATGCAAACGAAACTGAATATGTGACTACACTAAAAAAAGTGCAGAAAAATTACCCGGATCCAAACTATATTATCATTTCACATAGTGATTGGAATAATATACATTCATTGAAACATTCTATAAAGCTGGCAAAAAAGCTTAAAAAGAAAAACAACCGCTGACAACAGTATCATTTGAGAATCTTCAGAAAGGCAAGAATAATTCTTGCATATTCCGGTTAACATTTGTAGCTTTCGTATGAACCTGCTGTGAATGTAATTTCCTTAAATTTATGCTCTAAACAAGATGTAGTATTGGCTAATAAGCTGTGATTGGGTGAATAGAATTTCAATCAAGTTGCCATTGTTGAGTAAATCTTACAAAGTTTAACCTTAATTATATGATAAATTATAAACCAGATTCTTATAATTCTCTTTCTCCTTATTTAATTGTTGACAATGCCCAAAAACTGGTTGATTTATTATCTGCCATTTTTGAAGCAAAAATATTGAGGCGTTTTGATCATGAAAACGGCAAAATTGCTCATATAGAACTTAAATTGGATGATTCTGTTATTATGATTAGTGACAGTACCGAAAAATATCCGGCAAATACAACTATGCTGCATTTCTATGTGCCGGATGTTTTTAAGACTTTCAATGCAGCTATAGAAAAGGGCTGTAAAATAATTGAGGAGCCTATAAACAAAGATAATGATCCGGATACAAGGGGTGCATTTATAGATTATGCAGGCAATTATTGGGCTGTTAGTACACAGACGATTTAAAAATTTAAAGATGAAAGCTAAAAATCCCGATCAAAAAATACAAACACTTCACCCCCAGGCAAATAAGACAAATAAGTTGATTTCATTGAGCAAGTATAATTTTATTAAAGATAATATCCTTGCTATTTTACAGAAAACGGAATTTACTCATACAGAACTGATGGAAGAATTATATAGAAGAGTGAAGGATACATTTGATGGTGGTATACAATGGTACGGGGAAACTGTAAAACTTGATTTAGAAGCCAGGCATATTATCGAAAGAACAAGTTCCAAACCTGAAAAATATAAATTAAAAACAAACAGTTGATATATCGGTTTGCGGCAATTCTGGCAGGCGAAGTTTGTATTTATAAAAAACTTTGTTATTATAATTAAATGCTGTTTTTAAGCAGTATTCACTATTGATAAATAAAACAACAAATCCCTGCTTCGAAAATAAATTCGGTTAATCAGAATTATTTATCTGCAGTTTTGGAGCCCAGGTCTGCTTAACCTGGAAAACATTTTTTCAATAGGTTGTAGTAAGAATGTTAGCAGTTTCTTACATTTACTATCACAAATTAAACGAAACAAAAATTAAATCAATATGTCGTTTCAAGCATACATAGACAACATAAAAGCTAAGACAGGCAAGACGCCGGCTGATTTTAAAAAAATGGCAGAAAAAAAGGAATTCTTAATTAAAGGAAAACTTAATCCTGCGGTAAAAGCTACCGAGATTACAAATTGGCTTAAAGAAGAATTTGAATTAGGCCATGGGCACGCAATGGCAATTTATGCAACATTTAAAGGGAAATCTGATTGAAAGCAAACAAAGGATTTCCCCGGAATTGCCCAATTATGAATGAATATGGAATATTAAGTGATTAAATCTATTGATCTTCGATTTGGTATGGGCCGATTCTGAAAATGATTTTCAATAAATCACATAATAATCCTAAGTATTTTATTTATTCCAGGAGAAAGATATTAAATTCCTTGCTTAGCAAATGCTTTAGATTGTAAGGCATTCTTAAATTACATATATGGTAAAAGTAGTATCAGTTATCTTTATATTTTTATTGCCTTTTGCTACCATGGGACAGGCAAAATTTTTAGAGCAAATTGAAATATACAAACTCAATGATCCAACTTTAAAAGAAATTCAGTTCTGCGTGTTTAAAAAGGATATTGATAAGAAGAAACCGCTACTTCTATTCTTGGGTGGCTCTGGGCTTGAACCTACATTTAAATTTAATAAGGCAGACAAGCAAGTTTATTATACTGGGTTTTCCAGGTTTACAAATTACCAGGACAAATACCACATTGCATTTATCAGTAAAGCCGGTATTCCCTTGTATGACACAGTGAACAGTTCTAATGCACCTTATAAAACAACCAGTTTTGCAGTGGAAAACAACACATTAGATTGGCGTTCAGAGAGTGCATCCAAAGCAATTGATTATTTATTGAAAGTATTGCGAGTTGATACAAATAATATAATAGTTGTTGGTCATTCGCAAGGTGGTCAGGTTGTGCCAAAAATAGCTTCAATAAACAGTCATGTAAAGAAAATTGTCATGATGTCAAGCAATTCGCTTGATCATATTTATGACAGGATATTAATAGCGCGGCAACAAGCACTCAACAATCAAATGACTTATGAAGAAGCTCAATATGTGGTTGACAGCTTATTGAAAGTTCATAAAGAAATTTATACATCACCCGGTGATACCAAACTTACATTTTGGGATGAACCATACAATAAATGGCATAGTTATTCAAAAGAAACGCCTTTGGAAAATATGTTAAAACTGAATATTCCAATTTTACTTATTGCTGGTGGACGAGATGCTGAAGGTTCATACATTGCCAACACAGACTATGCAGCTTTGGAATTTATACGAAAAGGAAAACAAAATCTTACCTATAAAGTGTATCCGAATTATGACCACATTTATAATGAAACTACAAGGAAGTTTGGAGAAGAAATAGGTTTAGGCTTCAAGGCAAATATATTCATTGATGATATTTTTAACTGGTTGAAAAGGTAGATGGAA
>CALEST010000159.1 GCA_937907555.1 uncultured Sediminibacterium sp. | reverse complement strand
TAATTTTGCAATCCATTACATCGCGAGATAGAGCAGCGGTAGCTCGTCGGGCTCATAACCCGAAGGTCGGAGGTTCGATCCCTTCTCTCGCAACAACTCAAAGGCCCTTTTGGGGCCTTTTTTCGTTTAACTACTCAAAGACAGGTATATTTTTGCCTGGATAATGAGTAAATTCAAAAGGTGAAAGCAGGATTTGTAAACATATTCGGAAAGCCAAACGCTGGTAAAAGCACTCTTCTCAATGCATTAATTGGGGAGAAAATGGCTATTGTTTCTCCAAAAGTTCAGACTACCCGCCACAGAATCAAAGCTTTTTTAAATAAACCGGATGAATACCAGATTATTTTTTCCGATACTCCTGGAATCATTGATCCCAAATACAAATTGCATCAGAAAATGATGGATTCTGTAAAAGGAGCGCTTGAAGATGCGGATCTGGCATTATTGATGGTAGATGCCAATGACAATTTAGAAGATTGTGATGCCATTTTTTCTGCATTAAAGCTGAAAGTGCCTGCATTGGTTTTATTGAATAAAATTGATATTGCGGGAAATGGAAAAATTGCAGAAGCAGAAGCTTTTTTTGCTAATAAGCCATATTGCAAGCAACTGATTAAAATTGGCGCTCTGCAGAAATTGCACCTGAATAAACTATTGAATGTAATTGTTGAAAACCTGCCTGAGGGACTTCCATTTTATGATGAAGATGATTTGAGTGATCTACCAACCCGTTTCTTTGTTTCCGAGATGATCAGGGAAAAGATTTATGAGTTGTTTGCAGATGAGATACCATATCATACGGCAGTAATGGTGAACGAATACAAGGACAAAGGGAATATAATCAAGATACAGGCAGATATTATTGTTCATAGAGAAACGCAGAAAGCAATTATTCTGGGTGAGAAGGGAATTATGATCAGACAGATTGGAATTAAAGCCAGAAAAGACATTGAAGCATTTGTTCAGAAAAAAATATTTTTGGAGTTGTTCGTTAAAGTAAGACCCAAGTGGCGCGATAACGACCTTCAGTTAAAAGAATATGGTTACCAATAATGGTAACTGATTACCTCAACCAGAATTAAATTAAAATGAGTTACACTGTTGCTATTGTAGGCAGACCCAATGTAGGAAAAAGCACTTTTTTCAATCGCTTGTTAGAACAGCGTAAAGCCATTGTTGATGATATTAGTGGAGTTACCAGAGACCGCCAGTATGGGGTGGCAGATTGGAACGGCAAAACTTTTAACCTGATTGATACAGGCGGTTTTGTTCCCCAAAGCGAAGACATATTTGAAGTTGAAATTAGAAAACAAGTAAAGATTGCCATTGAAGAAGCCAATGCCATTATTTTTATGGTAGACGTTGCTACTGGCATTACCGATCTGGACGAAGCAATGGCAGATTTGCTGCGCAGAACCAGCAAACCGGTTTTTGTAGTGGTTAATAAAGTAGACAATGGTACCCGTGAACTGGAAGCCACTGAGTTTTACAGTTTAGGTTTTGAAAATACCTTTTTCATCAGCAGTATTTCCGGAAGCGGAACCGGTGACTTATTGGATGGTGTGGTTGCAAATATTTCAGAAGAAGAAGGAGTTGAAAAATCAGTTGATGATGCCCTACCCAAGTTTGCAATTATTGGTCAGCCCAACGTTGGGAAATCTTCCCTCCTGAATGCATTGATTGGAGAAGAAAGAACCATTGTAAGTGATATTGCAGGAACTACCAGGGATACCATCCATACACACTATAAATTATTCCAGAAAGAATTCATGCTGATAGATACCGCTGGTATCCGAAAGAAAAGCAAGGAGAAAGACGACCTGGAATTCTATTCGATTATCCGTGCCATTAAAGCCATGGATGAAGCAGATGTTTGCTTGCTGGTAATTGATGCACATAAAGGAATAACCGCACAGGATATTTCTATTTTCAGCTTAGCAGCAAGAAAGGGAAAAGGAATTGTTGTTTTGGTGAACAAGTGGGATCTAATTGAAAAAGAAACCAATACTGCCCGTGATTATGAAAAAGTACTAAAACAAAAAATGGCACCTTTTACAGATGTGCCGGTACTATTCATTTCAGTAGTGGAAAAAACAAGAATTTTCAAGGCCATTGAAATGGGGCTTGAAGTGTTTGAGAACAGAAAAAGAAAAGTAACTACTTCTGCTTTGAATGAAGTGATGCTGAAAGCGGTGGAAAATTACCATGCTCCTGTAGTTAGAGGTCATTCCATTAAAATTAAGTTTGTAACGCAACTGCCAACACCAGTTCCGTCTTTTGCCTTTTTTACCAATTTCCCGGATGACATTAAAATGCCATATAAGAATTATCTGGAGAATCAATTGAGGGCGCATTTCAATTTTAAAGGGGTTCCGGTACGTATTTTCTTCCGGAAAAAGTAAAATTTTAAGAAAATTTTGACAAATATCACCTGAAACCTATATATTTGCGACCAAATAAAAAACCCAAAAACAAGTACAATGAAAAAAGTATTCGCAATTCTGGCTGTAGCAGGTTTAATGACTGCTTGTAACAACGCTGAAACAACTGAAGCAACTGCTGACACTGCTGCTGCAACTGTAGACACTGCTGCTGCAACTGTAGACACAACTGCTGCAACTGTTGACACAACTGCTGCTCCTGCTGCAGACACAACCAAGAAATAGTAAATACAAGTACTCGTTACTAATATTACTTCTTGCAAGAAGGTCCTCCCGATACAAATCGGGAGGATTTTTTTTTGTGTCAGTTTGTACTATTTCATGGCGTCTTTGGCAGATGGCATCAATATTGTACTTTACTATGGCCAGCCAGAAACTGGGTGTGAAGACTATTTTTGTGACATTTTGACTAATGAAAATTATGGAGAAGAGAAAAATATTATTTAAAGCGGAGGATGAAACGGATTTTATGCCCATTCTGCCTATTGGTGAGCAAGACGGGGATATGGACAACGAATTGGTAATACCGAATGAATTGCCCATTCTGCCATTGAGAAATACCGTTTTGTTTCCCGGTGTTGTGTTACCCATTACGGTGGGGAGAGATAAAAGCATCAAGGCGGTAAGCGATGTTTATAAATCTGATAAACTCATTGGGGTAATTGCTCAAACGGATGCAAATATTGAAGAGCCTGAACCCAAGGATCTTTGCAAAATTGGTACGGTTGCCAAAATTGTGAAACTGATTAAAATGCCGGATGGAGGTACTACCATTATTATTCAGGGAAAGAAAAGATTCGAATGGCTGGAAATGATTAGTGACGATCCTTATTTTAAGGCAAGTATCCGATTGTTTAATGAGGACGAAGCACCGGCCACCGACGATTTTAAGGCTTATGTTAGCACTATCAAAGATCTGGCGGCTCAGATTATTCAGCTATCTCCAAATTTACCTACGGAAGCTTCTATTATCTTAAAGAATATTGAGAATCCTGCCTTCCTGATTAATTTCGTTAGTAATAATTTAAACAGCGATTTACAGGAAAAGCAGTCATTACTTGAAATCAATGATATTACAGAGCGTGCTGTGAAACTGGTGCAAATTCTGCAAAGGGAATTGCAGTTTGCAGAATTGAAAGATAAGGTTACCAATAAGACCAGAACAGAGCTGGATAAGCAGCAGAGAGACTATTTCCTTCAACAACAACTCAAAAGTATCAAGGAAGAATTGGGAGGAGATTCCAATGAGCGGGAAATAGCGGAAATGAAAAAAAAGGCCGAGACAAAGAAATGGCCGGAAGCTGCAAAGAATGCATTTAACACCGGTATACAGAAACTGGAAAGAATGCATGCATCTACACCAGATTATTCGGTGGTATACAATCACCTCGATTTAATGCTGGATCTTCCCTGGGAAGAATATACCAATGATAATTATGATTTGAAGAATGCTCAGAAAGTGCTGGATATAGATCATTACGGCATGACAAAAATTAAGAGCCGTATTCTGGAATACCTTGCTGTACTGAAATTAAAGGGAGATATGAAGAGCCCGATCCTATGCTTTTTAGGACCTCCCGGTATTGGTAAAACCTCTTTAGGTAAATCCATTGCTCATGCAATCGGAAGAAAATATGTTCGACTTAGCTTGGGTGGACTGCACGATGAAAGTGAAATAAGGGGACATCGCAAAACCTATATTGGTGCCATGCCAGGTAGAATATTGCAGAATATCAGAAAAGTAAAAACGTCTAATCCGGTAATGATTCTGGATGAGATAGATAAAATTGGTGCAGACCATCGTGGAGATCCTTCTTCTGCTTTGCTTGAAGTGCTGGATCCTGAACAGAATCATACTTTTTACGATAATTATCTGGAACTGGAGTACGACCTGAGCAAGGTTTTGTTTATTGCTACTGCCAATAATCTGCAGAATATTCAACCTGCACTAAGAGACCGTCTGGAAATCATTGACCTAAGCGGATATGCAGTTGAAGAAAAACTGGAGATTGCAAAACGACATTTGGTTCCTAAGCAAAAGGAAGCTCATGGTTTAGGAAAAGTAAATTTCAAAATAGCAGATAAGGTATTAGAAAAAGTTATTGAGCAGTATACACGGGAAAGTGGGGTTCGTGAACTCGACAGACAACTAGCTTCCATTATGCGTTACCAGGCAAAGGAAATGGCGCTGAAAGGAAAAGTAAAAATGAGTGTAAGTGCCGTGGACGTTGAGAAAATACTGGGTCAGCAGCGTTACAGTAATGAAATTTATAAAACAGCCAATATGCCCGGCGTTGTTGTGGGGTTGGCCTGGACATATGTAGGAGGAGATATATTGTTTATTGAAACTATTTTGAGTGAGGGTAAAGGAGACTTGAAGCTGACAGGTAATTTAGGTAATGTAATGAAGGAGAGTGCAACCACTGCATTAAGTTATATTCAGGCGAATTTTAAAAAGCTGGGTATTGATCCTGAATTATTCAAGACCAGAAATATTCATATTCACGTTCCGGAAGGAGCAGTACCTAAAGATGGACCCAGTGCAGGCATAACCATGCTAACATCCATCACTTCTGCCTTTACCAGCCGAAAAGTTAAACCATTTCTAGCCATGACCGGAGAAATTACATTGCGAGGTCAGGTGTTGCCAGTGGGAGGGATTAAAGAAAAAGTACTGGCAGCAAAAAGAGCCGGATTGAAGGAAATAGTACTTTGTCATTTGAATCAGAAAGATGTAGATGAAATTGACAGCAGTTTTATCAAGGGCCTTCATTTTCATTATGTAAAAACCATGCAGCAGGTTATTGATTATGCGTTGGTATAGTTGTATTTTTATACCCAATGCATATTCGTATACTTCAGATATTTTTTTTATTCTTCATTGCCACTGAGCTAAATGCACAAACGCTTGGTGGCAATGCTGTTTATAATTTCCTTACACAACCGGGTAGTGCACAAATTGCAGCATTGGGAGGAACAAATATTAGTCATCAATCCAATGATGTTTCATTTGGATTAAGTAATCCTGCATTGTTAAGAAGTTCTATGCATCATCAAGTGGCAACTTCTTTCAACGGCTTTTTAGCAGGAATTAATAACTATACTGCGGTATCTGCATTTCAACAATCTTCATTTACCTGGGGAGCAGGTGTTCAGTTTATCGACTATGGAGCAGTTACCCAAACAGATGCTTCCGGTACCATTTTTGGTACAATCAGACCCCGAGATTTTGCCATACAACTTATGGCAAGTAAACAATACAGGGAACGCTTTCACATTGGTACTGCTGTAAAATTTATTCAAAGTAATTATGGTCCATTCCGTTCTTCCGGTATAGCTGTTGATGTTGGACTAACCTATCAGGATACCATTAATCAATGGCAGGCTGCATTCCTGATTAAGAATATGGGTACTCAGTTAAGTACCTATGGCGGTGGGGCTAAAGAAGAACTTCCCTTTGATGTACAGGCAGGAATTAGTAAGCGTCTGGCAAATGCTCCTATTCAGTTTTCATTAACTGCACACAACTTGCATCGATTAAGAATATTATATAATGATACAGCATTCAATGCTTCAGAAGGTGATTTAAGAACAGCTGGCTTTATTCAGAAAACCTTTGCGCACTTGATTCTTTCTGCCCAGTTTTATATTGGAGACAAAGTAGAGGCAAGCCTTGGTTATAATTTTCTTCGGAGACAGGATTTAAATGTATTCAATGCTGCCAGCGGGTTAAATGGATTAACAGCTGGGGCTGGATTCCTTCACAAAAAACTGCATGTTCGTTATGCAACCGGATTTTACCAGCAAAAAGTCTTTCACCAGTTCACGTTGAATTTATCCCTGTCTGGCAAAACCTTATAAAAAAAGTCTTTGTATACTTTACAAAGACTTTTTCTTTATGGTATTTTATTCACTGAACAAAATCGTTAACAGACCAAGCCTTACATAGCGAAGCTGTGAAAATTGTATTAATCAGTTTAAAAATCAAACTTGATTCCTTGCGCTAAAGGTAAATTGGTGCCGTAATTTATGGTATTGGTTTGTCTGCGCATATACGCTTTCCAGGCATCACTGCCACTTTCTCTACCACCACCAGTTTCCTTTTCACCACCAAATGCTCCACCAATTTCAGCGCCACTGGTTCCAATATTTACATTGGCAATACCGCAATCACTTCCGTTAGCCGATAAAAACAATTCTGCTTCTCTTAAATTCAGGGTCATGATGGCTGAGGAAAGTCCCTGAGGTACATTGTTCTGCATTTCAATGGCTTCATTCAAATCCTTGTATTTCATTACATACAGGATAGGGGCAAATGTTTCATGCTGAACAATTGAAAGTTCATTGGTAACTTCTGCTATGCAAGGTTTTACATAACAGCCACTCTCATATCCCGCTCCGGATAGCACACCTCCCTCTACTATGAATTTGCCTCCCTGAGCTTTGCATTGTTCAATGGAATTCAGGTACATAGCTACTGCATCTTTATCAATCAATGGTCCTACGTGATTTTGTGCGTCAAGTGGATTTCCAATTTTTAACTGTGCATAAGCTTTAACAATCTTTTGAGTGAAAGCCTCGTATACCGATTCGTGAATAATCAATCTTCTGGTTGTTGTACATCTTTGACCCGCGGTTCCCACTGCTCCAAATACGGCACCAATCAAAGACATGTCCAGGTCAGCCTCTTTTGAAATGATGATTGCATTGTTTCCTCCCAATTCCAGAATACTCTTACCTAATCTTCCTGCTACTGCCTTGCTTAGTTCCTTACCCATTCTGGTAGAACCGGTTGCGGAAATCAATGGAATTCTTGTGTCGTGACTCAACCATTCCCCAACTTCGCGTCCACCTTGAATCAGGCAGTTTACTCCTTCAGGTACTTTATTAGCAGCAAATACCTCTGCAATTATATTTTGAACTGCTACTCCGCACAAAGGCGTTTTTTCACTTGGTTTCCAGATGGTAGTGTTGCCGCAAATCCAGGCAAGTGCCGCATTCCAGCTAAATACTTCAACAGGGAAATTAAAGGCAGAAATGATGCCTACAATACCCAATGGATGCCATTGTTCATACATTCTGTGCTGTGGTCTTTCGCTATGCATGGTAAGACCATACAATTGTCTTGACAGGCCAACTGCAAAATCACAGATATCTATCATCTCCTGAACTTCTCCGTATCCTTCCTGCAGACTTTTACCCATTTCGTAGCTTACCAGTTTACCCAAGGGTTCTTTTTTCGCTCTTAATGCTTCTCCAATCTGACGAACAATTTCCCCTCTTTTAGGAGCAGGCCAGTTTCTCCATTCTTTAGCCGCAGCCAGGCTGGTTTGTACCAACTGCTCATAGCTTTGCTGGTCTCCACTGGATACTTCCCCAATTTCTTGGCCATCTACAGGCGAAAATGATTTGAAGAGGTTTCCTTTGGTGGATAACCATTGGGTTCCTGTTGAAACACCTTGATTTTTTTGTTGTAAGCCCAGTTGCTGCAAGAATTCCATATCGAATGTATTTTTGGCAAAGGTACATCCAAAAAATGGAATACAGGGGCTTAGGGCAGCTTCGAAATGGATAGTAACTGATCGTAAACCTGATTATAACTGCTGCCAATAGGTACTTCTTTTCCTGATACCCAGATTTTTGATTTGCTGAATTTTTCAATTCTGTGAATGGGTACAATAAATGAGCGATGCACTCGTAAAAAATCTCTGGCAGGTAATTTATCACTAATGCTTTTTAATGTCATTAGTGTTAAAACAGGAGAGGGTTTTATGTAAATTTTAATATAATCATCCAGCGCTTCAATCAATTCAATGTCCTTTAAATTCACTTTCATGATTTCATAGTTCACTTTCACAAAAATGGAATTCAGCTGCAATTCCTGTGAACTTAAAAATTCCAGATATTCTTTTGCTTTGTAACATGCTTTTAAAAAACGATCATATTCAAAAGGTTTCAGCAAATAGTCTACCGCGTCAACAGAGAATCCCTCAACAGCAAAATCTTTGTATGCAGTCGTGAAGATGACAATAGGTTTTACACTTAAACTTTTATAAAACTGTAATCCATTGATATCGGGCATCTGAATGTCTAAGAACAATACATCCACTTTGTTTTCCTGTAAATAGACTCTGGCTTCATCGGTATCAGTAAAAATTTTTTCCAGTGTCAGGAAAGATATTTTACTGCAGTATTCCTGCACAACCTGAAGCGCCAATGGCTCATCATCTATAGCAATACATTTAATCATGAATGGGTGTTGATGGTTAGCTTTACAATATAATACCCGTTCTCAATCTGGTTGCTAAGGGTATATTTTTCAGGATATAATAATTCAAGTCTTCTTTTCACATTATTGATGCCAATGCCCGTATTCTCCATCATATTGTTTTCGCTGTGTACAATATAGTTTCTGGCATAAAAATGAATATTGTCTTTTTCTATTATTAGGTCAAAGTCTATTGTGCTTTGTTCTTTGGTGCTTACCCCGTATTTAAAGGCATTTTCCACAAAAGGAATAAACAGGAGCGGAGCAACCAATAATGGAGCTGTGTCCCCTTTTATGGCAAAGTTTACCTGTACCTTGTCTGTAAGTCTTACCTGTTGTAATTCTATATAGTTATGTATAAATGCAACTTCATTTTCCAGCGGAACAAGTTTTCTCTCTGTTTCTGTTAAGATGTATCTCATAATGGCAGAAAGTTTTAAAACAGCATGGGCTGTCTTTTCACTTTTTACTATCGCCAAGGAGTAAATATTATTCAGGGTGTTAAAAAAGAAATGCGGATTTACCTGTGATTTTAAAAAAGACAATTCCGTATTGATTCTTTCATGTTCAGATTCCTTTCGGTTTTGTTCTGTTTGCAGCCATCTTCTAACTATTTCAATACAGGCTCCAAATGTGATGACCAAAAGAAATAAAACTGTATTAAAAAAATCTGCGTAAGGCCTTCTCCTGATTCTTCCAATCCGGTTACTATTTAATCTGACGCCCCTGGTATTTTCTGTTATAGTTGCCGGGATTTCCGGAGGGTAAATCATCATGGCCAGTGTTCTGGGTACGTATAGAAAAAACAAAAGGCAACCAATCAGACTCAGGATATACAGAAACCATTTTTCTTTGATTAATAACCGGGGTATAAGTACCATGGTATTTAAATAGTAAAATACCATTAACATGATATTATTAAGTATGATTACCGTGAGCATATGATTGCTCATACTGAAGTCTCTGAGTCTTGGGAAAAAGACCAGATAGGGTAGTGAAAAAAAACACAACCAGGCAGCAAGGTGGGCAACCAATTGTACGGTTCTGTTTTTATCTGAAATAGTTGTAATCATAGTAATAGTAACACTTGTATCCCTTCAAATTTAAGTGGTCTCCACCTGATTTGGGAAAAAAAGGGCTGAAAAGGGGCGATTCATCGGTGAATTTTGGCATATAAATGCTGCACCAGACCATCGGCCAGTCCTATTTTGGGAACATATATCTCATCAGCATCTGCCCAGCGCATCACGTTTATATAAATTTGCAGCGCCGGTACAATTACATCTGCCCGGTCAGTCCTTAGTTTATATACCTGCATTCTGTCTGCCAGATTAAAACTGGATAACTCTTTATAATAATCTTTTAGTAAATCAAGACTTAAAGGTTTTCCGTCTTTTTTCTTACTGAGAGAAAATACCTTGTTGATATTTCCACCTGTACCAATGGCAATCATTTTTTTCTGTCCTTTGGTAGCCGATTTTATATAGTCCTTCATTTCGTCCCAGTGATTGGGAGTAACCATATCTTTTAAAAGACGAATGGTGCCAATATTGAAAGACTTTTTAAAACTTAATTTCCCGTCTGTAAAAAAAGTAAGTTCTGTGCTTCCACCTCCAACGTCAATGTACAAATAGCTATTTGCCACATCCATATTTTCGGCAATATGGTTCTCGTAGATGATGGATGCTTCCAGGTCTCCGCTTATAATTTCAATATTTAATCCTGTTTCTAATTTTACTTTTCTGATAATATCTGCAGAATTGGCCGCATCTCTCATGGCGCTGGTAGCACAGGCAATAACGTCTTTTACATCATAGGCATTCAACAAATGACTATAAGCTTTCATGGTTTGGAGTATCATCCCTCTTTTGGCCTTGGATATCTCGCCATTCTCGAATACATCAAATCCCAGTCTTAAAGGGACCCTTACCAGGTTTAGTTTATTAAACAGGGGATTTCCTTTGCTGTCGTAGCTTACTTCTACAATTAATAGTCTTGCTGCGTTACTACCTATGTCAATTGCTGCTAGCCTCACTCTTTATATTGTTTTTTCTGAACAGGTAATGATAAGTCTCAATCTGAGACCTTACTTTCTTTTTACCCGTGAAAGGTACATAGTTGTTCGCTAATTCACTGTTCAGAATCCTGGCTTTGACATTGTCATTTAACTGAATGTGGATAATATCAATAATTTCCTGCTTAAGTTCAGGGTTGGTAATGGGTACAGCAGCTTCTACACGGTGATTGAGATTCCGAACCATCCAGTCGGCACTTGAAATATATACTTTTTGATTACCGGCATTATGAAAAATCATAACCCTGGAATGTTCCAGGTATTCATCTACAATACTGATGGCTTTAACTGGTTGTTTGAATTTTTTCTTATCTATTTCAGCGCAAAAAATTCCTCTTACTATCATTTCTATCTTTACTCCGGCTGCACCTGCTGCATACAATTTGTCAATTAAATTTGCGTCGCTCAGTGAGTTGACTTTTAAAATAATACCTGCTGGTTTCCCTGCTTTTGCATGCTTGATTTCTGTTTCAATTAATTTATATAATTCATTACGCATATTGGTAGGGCATACCATCAGCGTTTTACAGGACTTCAGAATAACAGAACCATCTTTCCAGTTTTCTAGGTATCTGAATATTTTATTGATATCGTTCATGACATTCCTGTTGGATGTTAATAAACAATGATCTCCATAAACTGTTGCTGTTTTTTCATTTAAGTTTCCTGTACTTACGAAACCATATTGTCTGGAGCGAGTTCCGCTTTTTTTGCTGATTACACAAAGCTTTGCATGTATCTTGGTTTTAGGTACGCCCAACAATACTTTTACGCCTTCTTCTTCTAATGTATTTTTCCATTCTAAATTCGCTTCTTCATCAAATCTGGCTTTTAATTCGAGCATAACTACTACCTGTTTGCCATTTCTGGCCGCATTTATTAATGCATTGATTATTTTAGAGTTGGAAGCAAGCCGATAGGCTGTTATTTTAATGGATATTACATCCGGATCCATTGCAGCTTCTCTTAGTAGGTCGATGATTGGATCAAATCCGTGATATGGGAAGTGCAACAATACATCTTGTTTAAGAATTACGTCGGTAACCCTTACAGCAGTTTGAAGTGATTTAGGGATAAAGGACGCCCGTCTTGTACTCTTATCGGCAAGAATATCCGGGAAATCCATGAAATGCCTGAAGTTATGAATCCTTCCACCAGGAATGATATTGCTCTTTCTGTTCAGGTTTAGTTTTCTGATTAAAAATTCCAGCAATCCCGGATCCATCTCTTTATCATACACAAAACGAACGGGTTTGCCCTTTCTGCGGTTTTTAATTCCTTTCTCAATTTTCTCGGCAAATGTGGTGCTGATATCGTTATCCAGATCAATCTCAGCATCTCTGGTTACTTTGAAAACATGGGCTTCAAAAATATCGTAACCGAAATAGGAAAAGATTACCGGTAAATTAAATCGTATTACATCTTCCAGTAAAATAATATTCTGTTCATCCTTTAGTTTTGGTAGCAGAATAAAGCGTCCCACCGCTTTAGTTGGAATTTCAATCAATGCGTATTTCTGCTGATAAGCAGAGTTTTTTTTGCGCATCACAACCCCCAGAAAAATACTTTTATCTCTCAGGTAAGGAAGTTGAGGCAAACTTTCAATCATCAGAGGGATGATATTGGAACGTACCTGCTCATCAAAGAATTTACGGGCAAAGTTTTGCTGGGTTTTATTCAATTCTCTTTCTGTAAGCAGGGCAATTTTTTGTTTTTTCAATTCTTTCTGAATACCATTCCATATTCTGTTGAATTCATTTTGTTGTTGCAGAACGGTCATTTGAATCTGATCCAGAATTTTTTGAGGATCCTCTTCCATGTACATATTGAGTTTTTTTCTTTTTTCGGAAAACTCAATCATGCGTTTTAAAGTGGCAACTCTTACTCTGAAAAACTCATCGGTATTATTAGAAAAGATCCCCAGAAATTTTATTCTTTCTTTCAGGGGAACGGTAGGGTCATTTGCCTCTTGTAAGACTCTTGCATTAAAACTAAGCCAGCTAATATCTCTTTGAATTAAATGTTTCTTAGACATATCCAAATATAAGTTTTACAACAAAAAACGAATGTTAAGTCTTTGTTGAATAGCTATGCGTTTACAACTGCTTAAGAGTAAGATTTCTTTATATGTGCTATGATACCTGTAGTGGAGAATCCATCAACCAGTTCGTTAATTACCACTCTGCCACCGTTTTGAATAACTTCACTGGCACCCACAATTTGTTCTACTGTATAATCTCCGCCTTTTACTATCACATCGGGCATAATAGCCTGTATAAGTTGCAATGGTGTATCTTCTTCAAAAAGAACAACCGCGTCAACAACAGCCAGATTGCTTAAAACAATGCTTCTGCTTACTTCACTGTTTACCGGACGTTCAGGCCCCTTCAGTCTTTTTACACTGGCATCACTGTTTACTCCTATTATAAGTATATCAGCCTCTGCTGCTGCCTGATTCAATGAATAAATATGGCCTTCGTGAAGTATATCGAAGCATCCATTGGTAAATGCAATGGTTTTACCCAGTACTTTCCAAGCTGCAATTTGTTTCAGTAAATTGGGAAGAGAATAAATCTTATGCTGGATTGCCTGTGTTGCTTTCATGATGTTGATTTTTTTTTATTGTACCAGGGCAATAAACCCAGACTGATGAATCCCACAATTAGCACAATAATAAACTGTGCAAACCATTGCAGTGTTCCATTGGCAAACCCTATTTCAAACCCAATCTGATTTTTTTCCAGGACTTTGGCAATAAAGTAGGCATAGGCCCCAATGCCTCCGGGTGTAATAATCATGCCAATACTTCCAAAAGCCAGTGCAGAAATGGCAACTGCAAAGCTCAGGTGACTGGTTCCCTCAGTAGCCATTAAACCTATCCAGGTACCTGCTATATATAAAAACCAGATCATAGCACTGTAAATGATAAACCTCCCTTTCTGTTCCAATTGCCTGATACTGCTTAAACCTTCCCAGATGCCGGATAATATTTTTTGAATTACTTGAATAATGGGGTGGTGAGGAATTTTTTTAAGAATAAACCAGAATCCCCAGAGGATGATACCAATTATTGCCAGTACAATTGCCCACTTAAAAATGCTTTGATTATCAGCAGACTTGCTCATCAGGGGGGCCATTAATTGTGCCGCATAATCTCCAACCACTTCAAACTGACTGATCAGGGCAATTACAAATACCAATCCAAGCGCAATTACGTCGAAGGCCCTTTCTACCAGAATGGTTCCAATCAGCTTGTCTGCAGGTACTTTCTCGTATTTAGCCAATAATGTGCATTTTAATACTTCACCCAATCTGGGAACTGCCAGATTGGCCAGGTACCCCACCATTACAGCAAAAAAAACGTTTCCGGAGCGCGGAGCATACCCCATGGGTTTCATAAGAATTTTCCAGCGTAGTGCCCTGATAAAGTGACTGGCAGTTAAAATGAGAAACACAGGGATAAACAGCCAATAATTGGCATTTTGTAGGGATTTTTTAAAATCTTCCCATTTTTCTGGTGGTATTTGCTGCATACTCCACCATACAAGGAATAAACCAATACCCAGAAATATGGCATATTGAATAATAGCAATCCCCTTTTTTCGCATGTTCCAAAGATAGTTTTTTTGTGATTAAGCCCCTTTTAACCCCCAGTTATCAATCAAAAACCCCTCTAGCCTTGAATTTCGCGCTATATTTCTTAACTTTGCACCCTTATTCAGGGTCAGGCTCTAAAAAAATAGTTCATGTCTACAAAGAAAAGGATATTATTTATTGCCACTGAAATGTCTCCATA
>CALEST010000158.1 GCA_937907555.1 uncultured Sediminibacterium sp. | reverse complement strand
AAGAATCATGAAAGACAATGCCATAGCCATTCTTACAACTCACGGCAGTAATTATTATCATCAGTTAAATGCAGCCAAACTGAGTCAATTAAAAGCGGGAGGCGCCTTCACAATCAATTACAAAGAAAAAGGGCATCGCTTAATGACTACTTATCATGAGGCAGAGGCTTTTGGTACAATGCTCAAAACAGGATTTCAGGTTGAGCAGTTCTGGGAAGGGAAAACCCATCCCCATAAAATGGGAGGCCAGGATTGCTGGGTCATAAAAAAAGTTCCGGCCACCTAAGCAACCGGAACTTTTATAACAAATATTCCTATACTGATTAACCAGTAGAAATTATTTCGCTGCTTTCTGAATTTCAGATAAGCTGGCTACGTAAAGGCTTCTGCCATGCGTACCCAGAACAATTTCATTGTCTCTTGACTGAATAGCAATATCATGAACAGGAATACTGTAAGGCAAGCCCTTGTTCCACATGATGCAGCTATTACCACCGTTTAAGCTTACGTACAAGCCTCCGTCGGTTCCTATATAAAGAATATTTTCATTAACCGGATCTTCTCTGATAACATTTACAGACTCATATGGAAGGTCTTTGGCAATCTGCTTCCAGGTATTACCATAATCGTCACTTACATAAACCAATGCATTAAAATGATCATTTCTGTACCCGTTTAAAGTTACATACACACGGCTTTCTTTAAACTTACTGGCAACAACCCTGCTCACATATAGTCCTTTGGGTAATTTACCGTTGATATTGGTCCAGCTATAACCACCGTCTTTGGTAACGTGAATCATTCCGTCATCAGAACCGGTATAAATCAAACCAAAACGCAATGGGCTTTCACTAATGGTAGAAAGTGTTCCAAAAGGCACATCTCCCTGTTGTGGATTGGTGGTAAGATCTCCACTCAAAGCCACCATATTTTCACCCTTGTTGAAAGAGCGATGAAACTTATTGCTGCCAAAATAAAATACATCCTGGTTGTGTCTGCTCAAGACAATCGGAGACTGCCAGTTGAAACGTAAAGCTGATTCACCTAAAGCACGATTGGGCTTTACCATAGTACCTCTGGGTCCTCTTTCACCGGTTGCCGGAGCCCCGATTGTCTGACGGTTATAGTTACCAAACTGAGAACCGCTATACACTGTACGGTTGTCTCTCCAGTCTACCTGTACCTGCATACCGTCTCCACCGTTGATGCTTTTATAAGCATAATTTCCTGTGCCATGCCAGCCAATATTTTCCACATTCTTGCTGGAACCATACCAGGTACCATTGTCCTGTAAACCACCATACACATTGTAAGGTGTAGCCATGTCCACTTCAATTGCATAGAACTGACCAACAGAAGGAGAATTCAGTTTAGACCAGTTTTTACCATAGTCATAACTCATGTTTAAACCACCATCGTTTCCATTAATTACATGTCCGTCTTTGGTAGAACTAAACCAGAATGCATGGTGATCGGAGTGAACAGAAGGTCCATCAATAGAAGTAAATTTCTTTCCGCCATCAGAACTCATTAATAAATCTACCCCTGTTAAAACAACTTTGTTTTCATCTACAGGGCTTACAAATACTTTACCAAAATAGTATCCATAAGAGCTATAAATATTAATAAAGTCATTGTGCGTTTTCTTCCAGGTTTTACCACCGTCGTCACTTCTGTACAATTCACAACCTTTTACAGCTGCGGCAGTAATGGCTGCATTGGCATCATAGAAATAATCCCAGATAACATTGGCGCTATATTTATCATTGGCCACACCTTCTTTAATGGAAGCGGCAGTGTATTCTGCAGGTAAACGATAACGTGGACTGCGAATAAAAGCATTCAGTTTTTTATCGTCCAAAGCAGCAAATTGTTCTTTTGTAATACCCTGGAAAGTATTCAAAGTATACGCACCTGTATCGGTGGTTGGAGCATTACCCGCGCGCGCGGTAGCAGGTCTTGGTTCATTGTTATCTACAACAGCGTATACGATATTGGGATTCTTTGGATAAACGGCCAGACCAATTCTACCTACGCCATCCCCTGTAGGGAAACCAGCACCTTCTACTGAAATTTTCTGCCATGTTTCGCCTCCATCGGTACTTTTAAAAATACCACCAGACTTTCCGCTTTCTTCAAAATTCCAGGCTTTACGGGTACGGTACCACATGCCTGCATACAATTCATTCGGATTAGAGGGGTTGACATCCAGGTCTACTGCTCCCGTATTTTCATCTACATACAAAGTATGTTTCCAGGTTTTTCCACCATCTGTTGTTTTGTAAATGCCTCTTTCTTTATTGGGGGAGTATAAATGTCCCAGCACAGCCACCCAGGCGGTATTCGGGTCGGTACTATGCAATTTAATTTCTCCAATATGATGACTCTCCGGTAAACCCAACCAGGTCCAGGTTTTCCCGTTGTCAGCTGATTTATATACACCCAATCCTGCATAAGTAGAACGGCTACTGTTAACTTCACCCGTACCCACCCATATTTCACGGGTTTTCCAGTTTACTGCTATATCCCCGATTCCAATAATGTCCTGAGAATCGAAAATCGGCGTGAAACTCATCCCATTATTGGTGGTTTGCCATAAACCTCCGGTTGCATATGCCACATAGAATTCGGTAGGATCGGCTGGATTGATATCCATGTCTACTACTCTTCCACTTTGCACGGTTGGACCAATATTTCTGAACGCAGTTTTATTGGCCGGGGATTCTGTACTCAGCTGCTTTCTGATTTCAATACTTTTCAGTCTTTCGCTTGCTGGCGTTGGCTTTACCTGCGCCTGCGCAAAAAATGATGAAATCATTAACAGCGATAAAAATGTTTTTCTCATATCGGCTTAGTATTTTCGAGTCCCAATGTAAGTAATATGAGATTTCTATTGCTACCGCTGTTCATTTTTTCGGTGAATTACAGTTTTGCGCAGTGCAAAACCTATCAATTGTCTGCCAAAGGGGATACCTTGAATTGCACCGATATTAAAGGATTGAAGCAAGGCAAGTGGATTGTCTCTACACCCAAATTAAGAGGTGAACCGGGCAATGAATCAGAAGGTATTTTTATCAACGACAAAAAAGAAGGTATTTGGCGCACTTTTAATTTAATGGGCGATTTAATTGCTCAGGAAAATTATCGCTGGGGAAATCTTCATGGCAAACAAAGCTATTTTACTATTGCCGGCCTGGAAAGAGAGGAAAGCTGGAGGGCTGTAAATCCCTATAAGGCATTCGACACATTAGACGTTCCTGATCCCGCCAATCCCCTGCAATTTGAACGCATAGTGGTTAAAAACGAAGGAGGATCCATTAAACATGGGCTCTGGAGAGCCTATAATCCAAATACTGGGGCGCTCTTGGAATCGGAAGAATATATTATGGGGCAATTGAAATCGGAAAGAGAGAAGGCCCTATTACAAAACGGGAACGCTTATAAAGATGCCCAATCCGTTAATGCCTCGGCAGGCAATATCCCCAACAAATCCAAATTTCCGGCAGACAGTTCAGCCAAAAGCAAAACAAAAGCCCTACCCAAAGAAGTAGCAGACTTCAATAAAAAGCAAGCCAAAAAGAACAAGCCGGTGGTAACCGGAAGAACCGGTCAGTAGGTGTGAATTATTTAATCTTATTGATTTTAATATTCATTGGCGCCAATAACTGATTGATTGTCTTCATAATTCCTCTGCTCTTAATTATTGGTTTAGCATAAGCACAGGATAAACCGGAATAGAAATCCCATCCATTGGCTCTTACCTTTTCAGTATAGTTATGTAGCAGGGATTGCAATACCGGAATAGAAGAAAGATTATGCCGGGTCTGATGCCTCGACAATTGCCCGGGCAAGTTAAAATCATAGCCACTTATATGAAGAAAGAGCAGTGGATATTTCTCGTTAACCCAAAACCGGCCTTCTCTTTCAGAAAGCATTCTTTCGTGTAAATTCCAATATGCCACATTCAATCCCGGATCTGGAGCCAGCTGCACCCCTTCAAAAAACAAAGGCACCCAGTTCAGCCAGTTCTGGTCTACTCCCATTCCTTCTTCAAAATTATAATGACATTCAGTTTGCATATGACCCGACCACCAGGCCAGAAAGCGATGGGTCTCGGCACTGTTTCTGAATCCGATAAAACCGGCATTGTATAAACCGGAGCGCAAAATATCCCGCTCTCTCGGAAGCAAGCCGTCTTCGGGAAGAGGGGTAGTATAATGTGGAGTGAGAACAATATTGCTTTTAATTAAATAAGACTCAACTATTGATAAATTATTGAATATCAATGTGTCAGAGTCAATGTAAAGTAAAATATCAGGCGAGAACTCTTTGAATAAATACTGTGCAGCAAAAGACTTAACCGCACAGTTCAGTTCTATCACCGTGTAACCTTGAGTAAATTCTGTAAAATCAGGAATACCTAATTTGCTGATTTCTATTATATTATGAGGTTTAAATGAATTTAAATTAAATCTTTCGTCAACACGGTCAACCAATATCATGTACAGGGTATATTCCGGATGTTGTAAAATAAAAGAGTCGGCCATTGTTTTTGAATGCGCCAGGTGATTGGCAGAACAAACCGTATATACAATCTTCTTCATGATTTAAGCGATGGGCTTTTTAACAGCCAATACAATGGTATTTAAATAAAAACGATCCGATTTAGGCCAGAAAGGTTCAAATAAACGAAAGCCCCCATTCAGGATAGGAATACCAATTTGGCGGATTCCTTTTTTAAACCAGTTGAATTGTCCCAGAAAGGGAACTTTATGCATCCAGTGGTCGTGTATATACAAAACAAACAATTGAAACAAAGCCATTGCAAAATGTCCGTTCTTGTCTATCACTTGGATATCATACCCATTTTTTTCCAGCATATCTTTCAGCGCAAACTGTGTATAGCGGGCATAATCAACCGGCATTTCGTGTTCTTCCCAGGCAAAGGGACAGGTAATCAGCAATTGTCCGCCCGGCTTGGTAACCCGGCTTATTTCAGGCAATATCTGTGCTAATCCAAAAACATGTTCAAATACTTCACTGGAAAATACGGCATCAAAACTTTCATCTGAAAAAGGAATGGTCTTTCCATCGTAAAAAACATCCACATTTTCATTCTGATGATCATGCCCCTCTCCCTGATAGTCTAGCCCTGTGTAAGAAGAAACCTGTGTAAACAATGATTGATAAGGCTTCTCCCCGCATCCAAAGTCGAGTAGTTTGCCCTTGAGTTGTGGAGCATAAAAACTAATTTTACGGAACAATCCCTTTCTGATAAAATAAAGCGGATGTTTGATGGAAGGATTGAAGTTTTTAGGCACCATATTGTGAACGCAAATATTGCAGGCAAGATACGGAATATGACAATTAGGTATGATTATCAGATTTTTTGCGAACAGCCTTATGGCGGTATCTCCCGTTATTTCTATGAATTGATTCAACGTCTGCAGCAAAAACCCGGCATACATATTCAGCTGGATATTTTATCTGCAGACAATATTTTTCTGGAGCAGTTAAGAGGTAAGACCGCCTGGAATGAAGTGCAATTCAAAGGAAAGAAAGACCTGAACAGACTATTGTCTAATGTTTACGACAGTTTTGCCTCCAGGATGCAGCCCTTCGACATTTTTCATCCAACTTACTACAATAAATCCTCCTTGTTTAGATCGGCCGGGAGGCCCATGGTAATTACCATTCACGACATGATAGATGAACGCTTTCACAGCGAAAAAAAGGAATTTGAAAACATACTTTCGGTAAGAGCCAAACATATACAACAGGCAGCCAAAATAATAGCTGTTTCTCAGAATACCCGAAAGGATTTAATTGAGTTATGCGGTGTACCTCCAGAAAAAATTGAAACCATTTATCATGGTAACAGTTTTGATAAAAATAGTGAAAGGCATAGTCTGCCCCGGTTAATAGAAGCTGACTATATTTTGTATACCGGTAAAAGATATGCTTATAAAAACTTCAGGCGTTTTGCAGAGAGCATGGTGCCTGTATTAAAAGAAAATCCATCGCTGCAACTGATTTGTGCAGGGGGCGGCCCTTTCAAAGCATCTGAAATAAATCTGTTTACCTTATTGGGCATTCACAAACAAGTGATGTATCAACCCATCCCTACCGATGAAGCCCTGGCATCGCTTTACAATCATGCGATTGCATTGGTATACCCCAGTTTATATGAGGGATTTGGATTGCCGATTATTGAGGCATTTGCCTGCAGCTGTCCGGTTATTACATCGGCAGGATCCAGCACCGGAGAGATAGCGGGTGATGCGGCAGTTTTAATCAACCCGAATGATACCAAAGACATAACAGAAAAAATTTGGGAGGTCATGAATAATAGTACCTTGCAGGCGGAATTAATTCAAAAAGGTCACGCAAGAGCGGCTCAGTTTAATTGGGATAAAACGGCTCAGCAAACCCTTGAATTATATCAGTCACTGGTAAAATAATCAAAACGGTTTTCAAGTAGAATATATGAAGATTAAACCAATCAAAGCACTTAGAGTACTATTTGGTCAGGACGAAAAAAGTCAGCAACTGCCACCTGATTTTGAAAATATCCATACCTCCATTATTGAAAAAGTAAGACCCTATACCATGACGAGTCCTGAGCGACTCTATGGATTAATTGAGAGTGTTCAATACCTTATCAAAAACAATATTGGCGGCGCTTTTGTGGAATGTGGCGTTTGGAAAGGAGGCTCTATGATGGCGATTGCTGAAACCTTACTGGCATTGGGTGTAAAAGACCGTGAACTGTTTTTGTACGATACTTTCGAAGGTATGACTGCTCCTACAGAGGAAGACGTAGACCAGCTGAACAGAGACGCTGCAAGTCAGTTAAAACAGGACGCTTCCAAAAAATCAGAAAGTGTGGTATGGGCCTATTCGGGGCTGGAAGAAGTAAAGCAAAATATTGCACGTACCGGTTATCCTGCCAATAAAATTCATTTTATTCAGGGGGATATTTTAAAAACCATTCCCACTCATCTGCCAGGTACCACTTCCTTGTTAAGACTGGATACAGACTGGTACGAATCTACCAAACACGAGATGGAACACTTATATCCCCTGTTGGTTTCAAAAGGTATTTTAATCATTGATGATTATGGATTCTGGAAGGGTTCTAAAAAAGCGGTGGACGAATACTTACACCAGCATCAGATACCGCTGATGCTACATCGTATGGATGAAACAGGACGTTCAGCAGTGAAGCCCTGATAAACTACTAATTCAAATTTAATTTTAAGCATTGGCCAACCCCAATGCTTTTTTTATGCGGAATAGCCATTTGCCCAGAGGGGTTTGCAAAAGCAGGTGCAATAGGTACAATCGTAGTTGCCAGAGACGACATCTTATCGAAAATCCAAAATAAGATTCATAAATCCGGATATTGTCTTTCAGGGATTGCACATAATTGTTTGTACTGATGCCCGTATCGTCAAAAACACTGATGGTATGATTAATATAGCCGTATGGCTCTGAATAAATACGACACATCAGATCGTAGTCCATGGCTATTTTATGGGCATTATTATAAATGCCTACCCGATCATATACTTCCTTTTTTACAAACCAGGTAGGATGAGCCACGCTGCGCATACCCCTGTATAGTTTGCTGGCCTCAAAGGGTTTGCCAATTACAATCTCCTGCCCTGCCCTGGTAACCTTAATATTTCCGCTAGTCCAGTGAATGGCAGGATGATCGGTATAATATTTTTTTACCACCTGCAACACATCCTTGCCGGCATAACAATCCCCTGCATGCAATAAATGAAGCAAGGGAAAACGAGCATGTTCAATTCCTTTGTTAAAAGCATCCCCGATTCCCCGATCCCTTTCATTAATCCATCTTCTGAAAGCAGGCTGTGGAGCATCAGCCAGCCAATTGGCAATATCAGGGGAAGTAGATCCATTAATAATCAGGTGTTCATCCGGTAATACCAATTGCTGATCTACCGATGCACAGGTTCTTTGCAAATCGGCCAGGTTATTGAAGCAAATACTGATTACCGTTACTTTTATCATGCCGGTTCTATGGGGCTAAGGGTCTTTAATTTTTCGTGAAACAACTGAATTGCTTTTCGCTTTTCCTGGTTCAGCTGGTACTGAATATTTTCTGTAAAATAGGTTTTCAGATCGTAGGCTTCAAAAGACAAATCGGCCACTACTTCATCAATATGCTGAAGTCCATATCCTAAAGCACGGTTGAAAGCATCAATAAAATCAGGATCAATGGGTTTGTTGGCTACCCATGCTGCAAAAACAAAGGGCAATCCGGTGAAATTGTTCCAGGCCGTAGCCAGATCATACATATAGGGGGATTGCAACCGCTGCTCCAGCGCCCGGTCTCCAATCACTACCGCTGCTGTTGTTCCCTTTATTTGCTCCCTGAAATCAGGCCCTGCTGCTTCAAAACGAAGATTGAGCTTCCAGTAATCCCGAATGAGAATACGGGCAAGATTCACAGAAGTCCGGCTCTGGTAATCGAGCAACAATGTTGTTACTTCTGTTAAGGGCACTTCACTAAAAATGGCCACAGATGCCACATCTTCTTCAGCAGAAATACAATAATCAGACACAATCTGCGCATTGGGTATGGTAGGAATGATGGCAACAGGAATCAACCCTATATCTACCCGGTCATTTTGCAGGTCGGCAGCTACCCTGGCGGGGTAATCTTCTGTTAATTCAATTTTATCGAGTAAGCCCGATCTTTTGATGCCCAACATCATGGGCTTGGTATTTAAATAACTTACGGCTCCAATTCTTATCTTCTTGTTCAATTCAGCTACTTTTGTACAAAGAAAAGATTAAATCTAAATATTTAACGTTTACCCCTTAAAATTCCATGGAACTGACTCAATTAACCGCTATTTCCCCTATCGACGGAAGGTACAGAAGTAAAACCGCCTCTCTGGCAGACTATTTTGCAGAATATGCTTTAATTAAATACAGGGTTTTAGTAGAAGTAGAATATTTTTTCTTTCTGGCCGATCAGCGTTTTTTTAAGCTGGCAGCCAAACCCAGACAGGCACTCAGAACCATGTTGGAAAACTTTAGCGTAGAAGATGCACAGCATATTAAACAACTGGAGCAAACCACCAATCACGATGTAAAAGCGGTGGAGTACTTTTTAAAAGAACAGGCAGACAAAGCAGGGATAGGACATTTGAAGGAATGGATACACTTTGGACTCACTTCACAGGATATTAACAACACAGCCATTCCATTAAGCTGGAAACATGCCATGGAACATGAATACCTGCCAGCTTTAATTAATCTGCAGAATGGCATATATAATCTGGCCAATCAATGGAAAGCAGTACCCATGCTGGCCAGAACACATGGACAGGCCGCTTCTCCTACCCGATTAGGAAAAGAGCTGATGGTATTTGTTGAGCGATTGCACAATCAGATAGAATTGTTTGCAAGTATCCCCTATGCCGCTAAATTCGGAGGGGCAACCGGAAACTTCAATGCACACTATATAGCTTTCCCAAAAAAGAACTGGGTTGCCCTGGGCAACCAATTTGTGGAAGAAACACTGGGATTACAGCGCATGCAGTTTACCACACAGATAGAACACTATGATGCCATTGCTGCACATTTTGATGCACTGAAGAGAATCAACAATATTCTGATAGACTTATGTCGTGATATCTGGACTTATATTTCCATGGATTACTTTAAACAGAAAACCAAAAAAGGAGAAGTTGGTTCTTCTGCCATGCCACACAAAGTAAATCCTATTGATTTTGAAAATGCAGAAGGCAACCTGGGTATGGCCAATGCGTTGCTGGAACACCTGAGTGGCAAATTGCCCATCAGCCGCTTACAAAGAGATTTAACCGATTCAACAGTACTTAGAAATATTGGAGTACCTGTTGCCCATATCCAGATTGCATTTCAGTCTCTGGAAAAAGGTTTGTCTAAACTTATATTGAATGAAGCTGCCATTCAGGAAGACCTTGAAAACAACTGGCCGGTTGTGGCTGAAGCCATTCAAACCATTCTGAGAAGAGAAAACTATCCTAACCCTTATGAGACATTAAAAGATTTAACCAGGGGAAAACAAAAAATAGATAAGAAAACCATTCATCAGTTTATCCAATCACTAAAAATAAGTGCTGCACTCAAAAAAGAATTAAAAGCCATAACACCCGCTAATTACACGGGAATCAACCCCAATTATTAGTATGGCATCATGATTGCATCCTTATCTTCTTTATTGATTCGAAAAATATAGTATTCTGCAAAAAGCACTCAACATATTCAGAAAAGCCATACTGATTCTTGTAGCAGTATTGCTGCTGCTGTATATAGCCATTCAGACCGATATGGTGCAGAATGCTTTGGTAGAATATGCAACCGGAAAATTAAGTGCTGCACTGGGCACCGAAGTACGAATAAAAAAAGTAAGTGTTTCGTTTTTCAGCAAGTTGAGCATGGATGGAACATTGGTGAGGGACAAACAGAAAGACACTTTGCTCTATGCAGGCAGTCTTAAATTAAATATTACAGACTGGTTCTTTCTGAAAGACAAGGTAGAACTAAAATACATCGGACTGGAAAATGCGGTAATTAAACTACAGCGAAAAGACAGCATCTGGAACTACCAGCATATTGCAGACTATTTCAGCAGTCCCACTCCCACCAAGAAAAAGAAAAACAATATCAACCTGAATCTGAAGAAAATCGACCTGAAGAATATTCGCTTCTTTCAGAACGATTTATGGGTAGGTACACAGAATACCATTGAACTGGGTGCATTAATTATTGATGCAGAGCGGATAGACTTTAACAGGAATCAATATATCATCAACGAATGTTTGCTTACGCAGCCCAATGTTATACTTCAGAATCTGGAGGGATTAAGACCGCCTAAACTCAAAAAGAAAGCTCCTTACTACGACGGCAAGTCATTCTACTTTAATCCGGGAAATATTGGCATACAGGTAAAGAATATTCAAATAAAAGGCGGACGACTTTTTATTGAAGGCAATACAGAAAAAGCAGGACAGGGATTTGATGAATCTCATATAGAATTGTCTGCACTGAATGGAAAACTTCAGCAGTTTGTTCTGAACAAGGATACCATGAGGGCCAATGCTGTACTAAGTGCAAAAGACAGAAGTGGCTTCGAGTTAAAAAAGCTTTCGGCCAATATTCGTTTTACTCCTCAGATTATGGAGTTCAACAATCTTGATCTGCAAACCAACAAAAGCAGACTGGGTAGTTATTATGCCATGCAATACCGGGATTTTAACGAAGACTTTGCGCATTTTCTTGGTCAGATTAAGTTAAAAGCCCGTTTCTCCAATGCTACTATTCATAGTGACGATATAGCTTATTTTGCTCCTGCACTAAAGGGATGGAATAAACAGATTAAACTGGGCGGAAACTTTGATGGCACCATTGAAGATTTTACCGTTTCCGGGTTAATTGGAAATATCGGAGCCAATACCAGTATTACCGGCTCCCTCTCTATGAAAGGCCTGCCCGATATCAATACCACTCAAATCAATTTCAGCAATGGGGTATTGAATACCAATGCTTATGATTTAGGCATATTTGTACCTGGCATGAAAGGCATTACCAATCCGGATCTTCCATCACTGGGGGCAATTGTATTTCGCGGAAATTTTAAAGGCACCATCAATAACTTTAATACGGCAGGTGTAATATCAACCAGACTTGGTGGTGCACAAACCAATATCAGCCTTGTCTTTCCTGCAAAAGGAGAACCCAGCTTCGAGGGTTTTTTAAGCACCAAAAAATTTCATCTGGGCAAATTTCTGATAGTTGATTCTCTGGGACTGATCAACTTCAGCGGAAAAGTTACCGGCTCCAGTTTTAATATCGACAAACTCAAAACGCAGTTTGATGGAATTGTACATAGTCTGGAATACAAGGGGTATTCATACAGAAATATCATTGCCAATGGAACCATCCAAAGAAAAGCATTCAATGGTGAACTGGAAATTGAAGACGACAATATTGGATTTACCAGTAACGTAGAAGTAGATTTCAGTAAACAGGAACCCTTATTCAATATTGTTGGTGACTTGTCAAAAGCAGATTTGCATGCGCTGAAACTAATAAAGGATTCCATAAAAATTGCCGGGTTACTCGATGTAAATTTTACGGGTAGTAATATTGACCAGTTTATAGGAACCGCCAAATTATTGAATGCGAATATTCAAAATGCCAGCAACAGTATCCAGTTCGACTCATTAAATCTAAGTTCCTATTATAACGACTCTATCAAGACCCTTCATGTAGGCAGCAATGAATTCAATGCCACCATCAATGGCAAATTCAATATCAAGGAACTGCCTTCCAGTTTTCAGGCATTTCTACATAACTATTACCCTGCTTATATAAAGTCGCCCAAAACAACTCCGATTAACCAGCAATTCGATTTTTCAGTAAACACATTCTATATAGAACCTTATTTTAAAATCTTTACCAATAAAATTTCCGGATTCAATGATGTAAGCATAAAAGGAACCATTGATACGCGGAATATTGCACTGGGCATTAATGCCTATATACCCTATGGCAAATTTGATCAGTATGCAGCTACCGGATTTCAACTGGAAGGAACGGGGGATTTCGATTCCTTAGCCGTCATTACCAATATTAAAAATTTTGAAATCGGCGACAGCCTTAGCCTACCCAATTCTGTAATTGATATAGTTGCATCCAATGACCATTCGGTTGTTTCCATTAATACCAAAGCCAATAATACATTGGACGATGCGGCCCTGCTTGCGGATGTTTATACCCTGGAAGACGGAGTAAGAATTCAATTCAATCCTTCCACATTTGTTTTAAAGGAAAAAAAATGGAGCATTGAAGACAACGGAGAACTGGTCATCAGAAAAAACTTGTTGAGCGCCAACAATGTTAAAATTTCACAGGGAGATTTCCAGGAAATCAGGATTGTTACAGAGGAAGAAGATGGAGGGAATACCAGTAATTTAATTGTGAAATTGAAAAATATTGTGCTGGGCGATATCACTTCCCTTTTCATGAGAAAGGAAACACTGGAGGGAATCGTAAGCGGCGACATCAAGGTATCGGATTATTTTGGCGATTATCAGGCTTCTGCCAATTTAAAAGCAGCTTCCTTTTACTACGAACAGGATTCCATTGGCGTAGTAGACATTAAAGCTGCCTATGACAGTAAAACCGGACTGCTGCCTTTTGAAGTAGTTTCTCCCAATAAAAACTACGATTTAAGTGCCAAAGGATCATACAATATCAAAGACTCCAGTGGCAATTCATTCAATACCAAAATTCATTTGAATGAGACCCAAATTAGTGTGATTGAAAACCTGTTAACAGGACTGTTCAGTAATTTAAAAGGGATGGCTTCCGGAGATCTGGAAATTAGTGGTGATTTAAATGCGCCCCAATTACTGGGAGCCATCACGCTGAAAGATGCCGGCCTGATGGTTGATTTTACCCAGGTGGAATATAGTATTGACTCGGCCAATCTTTTGTTTGAAGAAGACGGAATTAATTTTGGCAGTTTCACACTGAGAGATAAATACGGCTATACGGGTACAGCAAGCGGCAAGTTATACGAGAATGGTTTTAAAGACATGGCATTTGACTTTGATGTTAGAACCGACAAATTGCTCATGATCGACACCAAGGCCAAAGACAATGAACAGTTTTACGGCAAAGCAATTGGCAGAGCCAACCTAAGCTTTAAGGGGCCGGAGAACGATTGCAAAATGACCATTGTAGCAGAAGCCAATGATAGCTCACATATTTTTATACCCAATAAGGAAAGTAAAGAAAGCGGCAGCGCCGACTTCATTGTGTTTAAGTCGTATGGCACAGAACTGGAAACAAGTTCTAAAAAGAGTAATTTCAATTTAACGGTAGACCTGGATGTAACTGCCAATAACAAAGTACTCATAGATGTAATTTTAGATGAGGTTAGCGGGGATATTATTAAAGCCGTAGGTAATGGCCGCCTCTTAATTAAAGCTGGCACTGTTGAACCACTAACCATTAAAGGCCGTTACAATATTGAAAGAGGAAATTATGATTTCAATTTTCAATCCCTGCTAAAAAAGCCATTTGAATTATTACCCAACTCCAACAACTATATAGAATGGAATGGAGATCCGTACAAAGCTACCATGAGCATTGATGCTCAGTACACAGCAGAACGTATTTCATTATCCGATTTAATCGGAAATAATATCTTCAGCGGTTCTGTAAGAGGATATAGGGGCGATGTTTATGTAATTGCTGAATTAAGAAATCAGTTAAGTCAGCCAGATATTAGCTTCAGACTTGATTTTCCTCAGGGAAGCCCGGTAAAAAATGACAACGAATTCTCTGCCTTCCTGAACAGAATTCAAAGAGATGAAAACGAAATTTTAAAACAGGTTTCCTTCCTGATTGTATTTGGAACCTTTGCCCCTCCGGGTGAATTCAGTAGCAGAAGTGGTGGAGCCAATCCTTACAATATCAGTTCCCTGGGTATCAATACCCTTTCACAGGTATTAACCAACGAAGTTAACAAAGCCCTATCCGGATTGCTATTTA
>CALEST010000157.1 GCA_937907555.1 uncultured Sediminibacterium sp. | reverse complement strand
GCTTGATAAAGCTGTAACGAGTGCATTACAACGAGCGAAGCGAGTGCTTTTGAAGTGAGAAAAGAATTGTGAAACAATTATTGAAGCGAGTTCTTCCCCGAACGGGTTAAGCATAAAAAAGCCAGACTTAAAATTCTAAGAGATTTGGGTAAGGTCAATGCGGAGGGAAGTCGGCAAAACAAAGTGGAGCCGACAATCCCAGCTTCCTATGGAATCATCCACCTATACCCCCCTTTTACATAATCAAAGAAAGCCCTTCGATGCCCGGCATGATTCAACCAAACCCAATCAATCGAATCAACTTTAATCCCCACAACACCAAAGTTCTCCTTCCCCACTTCGCTCTCTTCTAAAGTAAATTCTTCCTGCTCAATATGGTTCGGCAATCCACTGGTAGGTATATCTGAAAAATCAGAAGGCGTAAATGGCGTTAGATAACATCTTCTGCTCGACAAATTGGTTTTATCCCAGGCATCCGCAGTAACAGCATCATTAAAATACATCACTGCCTTCCCTTTCACTCTTAACTGAATGCGGGAAGCAGCATCATAAAACAAAGCACTGATAGCAGAATTCACTTTCAATGCCTTCCACTTGGGGCTTCGGATATCCGTATGAAAACGCAATTCTCTTTCTTCAGGCAATGCTTTTCGCAGTACAACAGTGCGTAAACTGATTTCCCCATCCGAAAAATTGGCTACTGCTGGTAAATGAAATGGATCACGCCCCTTAACAGCACCATTTACCAAACGAATCCAGCAATCCTTTTCTAATTCGGTTAAGCTGTAACTGATATTATTAACAACAACCGTTT
Organism: uncultured Sediminibacterium sp.; assembly: GCA_937907555.1. Classification (GTDB taxonomy): domain Bacteria; phylum Bacteroidota; class Bacteroidia; order Chitinophagales; family Chitinophagaceae; genus Sediminibacterium. Next base: position 19,310 of record CALEST010000157.1, on the reverse strand, counting down.
CATTCAAACTTTCCATATTCATTTAACAAAAATGGCAACTGAAAGTTTTTTAAGCCTTATTCTTATTTAGTTCTTTTATATAGGGCTGATTATACAATCGCTTACCAGTTGCTTTATACAAGGCATTGGCAACCGCTGCAAAAACAGGAGGAAATGGCGGCTCGCCCAATCCCGTTGGATCTATATTGCTCTGCACAAAATGCACTTCAATTTTCTTAGGGGCTTCTCTATGTCTGATAATTCTGTAGTTATTCAAATTCTTTTGCTGGGTGGCTCCTTTTTCTAAAACAAGTTCTCCATACAAGGCATTTCCAATTCCATCAATCACCGCTCCTTCTACCATATTCTTTGCGCCTTCCGGATTTACCACAAAACCACAGTCCATCGCTGTCACTACTTTTTCCACATAAGGCTGGCCATTCTTCATGGTTACATCCACCACATGGGCTGCATAAGAGGCGTGACAGAAATAAGCAGAAACGCCACGCTTGGCATTTTTTGATGCAGGACTTCCCCAGTTTGATTTTTCCTTCAACAACTGCAGAACACCCATATAACGGGATGCATCATAATCGTTGTTTTTACCTACCGGGTTTGCTTTCGCTTTTTTCAACAAATCAATTCTGAAATCCAAAGGATCCTTACCCACTGCTTCTGCCAATTCATCTAAGAAGGATTGCTCTGCACTGGCATTGAAATTGGAGCGAGGAGCTCTGTATGCACCTATTGTAATATTGGTAGGTAGTTCCCAACTTTCAGCTAAATAATTATCAAAGGCTCCAGCCGGAAATCTGTTTTCATGTAAAGGACTCTCAGGAAATCCACCTCCAATAACATGAAATGCTGTTACATTGTTGTTCTCGTCTATGGCCGCTTTATACGTCATGATATAAGTAGGACGATATATACCATTGGTCATATCATCTTCTCTCGTATAAATCAATTTTACTGGCGCTTTTACTTTTTTAGAAATATGCCCAGCTTCTACAATATAATGCCCATAAGCTCTGCGGCCGAAGCCTCCACCCATTCTCGCCAATTTCATTTCAATCTTCTCAGGCTTTAGATCCAGATTTGCCACTAAATTCTGTTTCATCATTTCAGGAATCTGAATTGGCGCAACGAACAAAGCTTTCTCCTCTGTAATATGCGCAAAACAGCTGATGGGCTCCATTGGGTTATGCGCTAAAAATGGAGCAGTATAGGTTCTTTCAATGACCCGCTTCGCATTTTTAAATGCAGCTTCAGGATCTCCATCTTTACGCGCAACACGCATGGGCTTTTTTTGCATTTCATGCATCTGACGTAAATGTTCATCCGTGCTTTCCAATCCTTCAGGAATAATTTCATCTCTCTTACCACCTCTTGCCATAACAGGCTCCTTGGTAGTTTGTATGGGCTCCCATTCTGCCATTACTTTTTTACGGGCATTCATCACTTCCCAGGTAGAATTGCCTACCACAGCAATCAGTCTATTGAATGTCCTCGTATCAAATCCTGCTTTTACATAACCATCTTTGTACACCTGAAACTCAAATACATCTTTAATGCCTGGCATTTTCAAGGCTTCAGATGCATCAAATGACTTGAGTTGCATACCAAAAGCAGGAGGATGAATCACCATCGCAATCAACATGCCTTCTACCTGATAATCCATGGTAAAAAGGGATTGACCACTCACTATTTCTTTACCCACTTTATTTTTCTGAGGGGTACCCAGTAAAGAAAATTCACCCGGTTTTTTCAAAGCCACTTTTTCAGGCTTTGGCAATTTAGCGGCTGCAGTAGCTACTGCACCATAAGTTAAACGCTTACCTGAATTAATATGAACAATTTCTCCCTTTTCGGTTCTTAATTCACTCACTGGCACTCCCCATTGATTGGCTGCAGCTTGCATCAACATTAATCTAGCTGTAGCACCAGCTGTACGCAAAGGCATCCATGCCATGGCCATGGCGCGGCTCCCACCCGTAAACTGACTCTTGAAACGAGGCGTATCATAATCCCCCATTTCCACGATAACTTTACTCCAGTCTGCTTCCAGTTCTTCGTTCACCATCATAGGAAGAGAAGTCATTACATTGGTTCCAAACTCTGGATTGGGGTTAAATATTTTAACTTGATTATCCGGGGTTATTTGAATGAACCCATTTAGCTGAACCCAATTGTTGTTGTCTGCAACATGAGCCATGGCTTCATTCGGAATTAAATTGGCAAACCAACTAATGCCAATCATCATGCCACCACCCGTTAATGAAGTAACTTTTAGAAAAGAACGTCTGCTTTGATTTTTGTTAGCTTTTCCCATTGTCTAAAAATTATTTTTTGGATGATTTAGCAACATGTTGAATAGCAGCTTTAATTCTGATATAAGTTCCGCATCTGCAAATATTGCCTGTCATTGCCGCTTCTATTTCTGTTTCAGAGGGATTGGGATTGCGTTTTAGCAAAGCCACTGCAGACATAATTTGACCTGTCTGACAATAACCGCATTGCGCTACATCCAGTTCCAGCCAGGCTTTTTGCACAGGATGCATTTCAGTTTCGGAGATAGCAATTCCTTCAATAGTAGTAATGGCTTGTGTACCAACTGCTGAAACAGGCAACTGACAGGAACGCAATGCATTTCCATTCAGATGAACGGTACAAGCACCACAGGCACCCGCACCACATCCATATTTAGTACCCACTAAATGCAGATGATCTCTTAACACCCAAAGCAAGGGCGTTGAAGGATCCACATCCACCGACAATTGTTTACCGTTAATTTTTAACTGAAACTTCGCCATGACACTATTATTTAAATAGTGAATCTACATTTTATTTTGCATTTTCCGTTTCATGGCTGCTTCATACGCTATTTTCTCCTCCTTTGATTGAGGCAATAACGCTGGCACTTTTTTCGGCTTCCCCTTTTTATCTATGGAAACAAAATGAAAATACCCGTCAGCAATCAGAATGCTTTTATCTCCATTAAAATTGATTCTATTTACAGAAACATATACTTCCATAGAAGTATTGAAAGCACGCGTAACAATAGATTTAATAACCAGCACATCTCCCACTTTGGCAGATTGAGAAAAACCCACTTTACTAATTTCTGCTGTTACACAAATATTTCCGGCATGCATTTGAGCGGTTATGGCAGCAGCAATGTCCATCCAGTTAACCAATTTCCCTCCCAGTAAAATGCCCATTGGGTTCGTATCATTGGAACAGACTATTTCTGTTTTAACAGTAACAGAATCTGCAGGCTTTTTATTGATTTGCTTCTTCATTTGCAATGCTTGTTTCCTGTTCAGCAATCTTAAGTTGAATGGAGTCCAGTATCTGCCTTGCCAATTCAATATCATAATCTTCGTGGTATTTTTTCTTTACCCCCAATGAAGACAGTTCCAGGTGTACAGTAGGAACAACGGAATGATTCTGAAGACAGGCTTTTGCACAGGCCAGCGGGCACCCGTCAATTGCAATAATTTTTCTCCCCGATACTGCCGTCCTTACCAAACTTTTTACATTTCCGCCAACACCTGCAATACAACTCATTTCAGCAATTCCCTTCCTGTCTAATTGTACGGCAATATAATTGCTCATTTGTGCAGCATTACTGCAGCCAGAACAGGAATATACCAACGGCAAACTTTTATTTCTAAGCATTGCAGAATATTTTCGCAAATATAATAATTAAAGATATTTTTGTCCTTAATTATTATTCAGGCATGGAATTCAATGAAAAAAATAAGATCCTGACAGCAGGCATACTTTTACTGACTTTCACTGTTTATAGTTTTCACCTATACAGTAGCCTGCCCCGGCAAAACCTGGCAAAGGCAGACGATTCCAATGGCAAATTGGTATGGCAAGATAAAAACTGCATCAGCTGCCACCAGATTTATGGCTTAGGAGGATACTTAGGCCCTGACCTTACGAACGTTTACAGCACAAAAGGCCCGGAATACATCAAAGCTTTTTTAAAAACAGGAACGGTGGTTATGCCCAATTTCAAACTATCAGATAAAGAAATACAGGAACTGCTTGGCTACTTAAAAAATATAGACCAGACAGGAAAAGCCGATCCAAGAACTTTTACAATTTCATACAATGGGACCATTAAGCAATAAGGAACATAAATTATTCAAAGCTTATTTACTTACTGCATTAATGCTACTGGTACTTGGCTTAAGCTGGGGGATTATCGGAAGCTTACAATACATAAGTCCGGGCCTACTAAAACAGCATTTTTCATTTGAAAAAATAAGGCCCCTGCATGTTAGCTCTGTTCTATTCTGGATTATCATAGCATCGGTGGGCATGGTGCTCACCTATTTACCAAGTGTAACAGGTAAAAAACTGTACTCATTTAAACTGGCTTATATACACTTGCTTGTATTTATCATTTCAACTTTAGGAATTTACTTTGCTTATATATCCGGCAATTTTGGAGGCAGGGAATATTGGGAGTTTCCTCCGTTTTTTGCAGTATTAATTATAGCTGGCTGGATATTATTTCTGATTAATTTCATCAGTTCCTTATCGTCTTTCAGAAATCAGCCCGTCTACATCTGGATGTGGATGACAGGTATAATCTTCTTTCTCTTTACTTACCTGGAATCGTATTTATGGGTCATCCCCTATTTCAGGAAAAATTTAATCGGAGACTTACTGATTCAATGGAAATCGAACGGTTCCATGGTTGGCTCATGGAATATGCTGATTTATGGTTCCAGCATTATCCTGATGGAAAAAATAAGCGGCAATAAAGAAACAGGCCAATCTTCAATAGCATTTATATTATATTTCACTGGTCTTTTTAATCTGATGTTTAACTGGGGACATCATATTTATACGCTTCCGACAGCACCTTATGTTCAGTATATCAGTTATGCAGTCAGCATGACTGAATTGTTCATAATCGGCAGAATAATTTTCAACTGGAAAAAGACCCTGGATACTGCACAAAAAAACCTGCATATTTTATCGTATCGCTTGCTTTTATCTGCAGACATCTGGGTATTTCTCACTTTAGCATTAGCCATTCTCATGTCAATACCCGGAATCAATGTATATACCCATGGCACGCATATAACAGTAGCCCATACCATGGGAGCCACCATTGGTATCAATAGCTTTATTCTACTTGCTACTATTACTGATAACACAGAAGATAATTGCAGCAATTTATTACACTATCACAAAATCATAAATAAAGGCATCTGGATCAGCAATATTTCATTACTGGTATTCTGGTGTAGTTTAATTGGAGCAGGAATAAAAAAAGCCATCTGGCAAACTGCTGAAGTTCAAAACAGTTTTAGCATGATGATGCAGGAATTGAAACCGTACTTTATTGTATTCATGGCTGCTGGAATTAGCCTGGCAATAGGATTATTCTGTATTATATTCCCGCTGATGAAAATGAAAATTAGCTGTATTTTCAAGAAATAAATTCATCAATAATTCTAACAATCTATGTTTTCTAAAAAAACAGAATATGCTTTAAGAGCAACCATCTATATTGCAAAACACAGTTCAGAAGAAAAGAAGCTTAGCATTGTTGATATTTCAAAAGCCATCAACTCACCTCAATCCTTTACTGCGAAAATCCTTCAGGTACTTACGAAGAAAAAACTGATTCACTCATTGCCTGGGCCTAATGGTGGCTTTTATATAACTGAGCCTACTTTACAGGCACCCATATCCTGCATTATTGATGCCATGGGTGAGAATGAAGCATTGGATAAATGTGTTTTAGGGCTAAAAAAATGTTCATCAGCAAACCCTTGTCCGCTGCATGAGCAATACAAGAAAGTTAAGTTTCAGCTGAAAGAAATTTTTGAAGAAAAATCAATTAGCAAACTGGCAAAAGAATTAAAAAACAACAAGAGCCTACAATACTAATGCTTCATACAACACTTCCACAGGATGCAAAGCAACTACATCAGTGCCATCCTTTATCTGGTGTCTGCAGGATGTACCTGCTGCTGCAATGATTTTTTCGCCCGCCATTTTCCTTACAGCAGGAAACAAAACCAGCTCCCCTACTTTCTGAGAAATTGCATAGTGTTCTTTTTCATAGCCAAAGGATCCGGCCATACCACAACATCCACTCGGAATTATTTCCACCGAATAGTTTCTAGGCAAAGACAGCATGGTTACACTATGATTTTGAGAAGACAAGACTTTCTGATAACAATGTCCATGCAAGGCAATCTGTCCGGGCTTTTCGGTAAATGCAACTGACTGTATATTTCCAGCCGCTACTTCTCGAGCAAAGAATTCTTCAATGGTATACGTATGTTTTGCCAGGTGGATTGCAGCTGCCTTATTCTCCGGACTCGCGAGGTCTTTGTATTCATCTCTGAGGGTTAGCAAAGCGGAGGGTTCAATCCCAACGATTGGAACCTCATTAGATACCAGATGAGATAATAAAGAAATATTCTGATTGGCAATCTCCGCAGCTTTACGCAATAGTCCCTTGGACAAATAAGAACGACCACTTTCCAGATGTTCCGGAATCACTACTTCATATCCCAGTCTTTCCAATAAAAGAATTGCTTTCTGTCCAATAGAACTATCCAGGAAATTCGTGAACTCATCACAGAAGAAATAGACCTTTCTTGTGTTCTGTACTTTTCTTTTCTGATGCCAGGTATTCAACTGTACATTCCCCAATAAAGGCATGGTTCTATCCGGATGAAAGCCCACTACCCGATTGGCCAATTTGCGCAAAGCAGGCGTACCAAAAATAAAATTATAAACCGGTCTGAATACAGCTGCCAGTTTCATCTGCGCAGCAAAATTACCTACCAGTTTAGATCGGAATGGCGTTCCATTGGCATCATAATAATGCTGCAGAAACTCGGCCTTCATTTTGGTTATATCTACACTAGACGGACATTCAATCTTACATCCCTTGCAACTTAAACAGAGATCCATGGCTTCCTTAATCTCTTCGTGATTATACGGCTGTGCATCATGCGGATCACTCAGAAACTGGCGCAGGATATTGGCTCTTGCTCGGGTGGTATTTTTTTCGCTGCGGGTGGCCATAAAACTTGGACACATGAGCCCGCCGGAAATCTCAGACTTTCTGCAATCGCCCGAACCCGAACATTTTTCTGCCAGTCTTAAAATACCATCGTCAGCACTAAAATCAAATATCGTTTTGGTGGGAGTCGCTGCCTGATTTACCTGCATTCTGAAATGCGCGTCCATTGGCGGCGTATCCGTTATCTTTCCTTTATTGAAAATACCCCCGGGGTCAAAAATATTTTTTACCTGCTTGAACAAACCATACACTTCTTCTCCTACCATTGCCGGAATAAACTCGCCTCTTAATCTTCCATCCCCATGTTCTCCGGACAAAGACCCGTTGTATTTTTTTACGAGGGCAGCCGTGTCTTTCAGAATATCGCGGAACTGTTTTACGCCTTCTTCAGTCTTTAGATTGATTATTGGCTCTACATGTAGCTCCCCGGCTCCAGCGTGTGCATAGTAAGAAGCTTTCACTCCATGCTTTGCCAGCAACACCTGCAAATCTTCAATATAATGGGGCAAATCATCGGTAGAAACCGCACAGTCTTCAATCAGATTAACCGGTTGTGCATCTCCCTTTAAATTGCGCAACAAACCCAGTCCGGCTTTGCGAACATCCCAGGCAAATTTGGTATCCGCATTGTATAGAACGGGATATGCATACCCCAGTTTATTTTCTCGCAATACCGCAATGGTGGAATTCAATTTTTCATCCAGCGCAGCACGGCTTTCTTCCATAAACTCCACCATCAATAAAGCAGCAGGATCTCCCTCAATAAAGAAACGGTTCTTCTGGTATTCCGGATGACCAATGGTAAAATCCATGATCATTTTATCTACCAACTCAGATGCCATGGGTTTCTGCTTCAGCACTTCAATATTGGCATATAAAGATTCTACCAGGGTAGAACAATGTACAATCAAAACCCCTACTTCTTTGGGAGGTAGTGGCAATAAATTTAATTTGAATTCAGTAATGAAACCTAATGTACCCTCTGAGCCTGCGAGTAATTTACAAAGATTAAAAGCAGTTCCGTTTTCAGTAAAGGGCTGCATATCCAGCAAAGCATCCAGTGCGTATCCTGTATTTCTTCTGACTACTTCTTTGGCAGGAAACTGTTCACGAATTAATTGTTGCCGTTCTTTGTTATTCAATAAATCAAATAGACGCTGATAAACCGCTCGCTCTAGTCCTTGCAAAGCATCTATCTCTGACCAGTCTCTTTCTTTGAATACGGCAGTGCTTCCATCGCTCAATAAAACTTTGGCTTCCATTAAATGGTCACGTGCCGAACCCCAGACTATGCTATGCAACCCACAGGAATTATTTCCCACCATGCCACCAATCATGGCCCTGTTGGCAGTTGAAGTTTCAGGACCATACATCAGTCCAAATCCCTTCAGGTAACTATTTAAATCATCTCTGATTACACCAGGTTGCACACGACACCATTTCTCTTCCACATTTACTTCAATCATTTGAGTGAAGTGTTTGGAAATATCTACCACTATACCTGTACCCACTACCTGACCAGCCAGTGAAGTGCCCGCAGCACGGGGAATTAAGGTTATACTATGCTGTTGTGCAAATGCAATTAAAATTTGAAGATCTCTTTCATCGGTTGGTATTGCAACTGCCAGGGGCATTTCCTGATAAACAGAAGCATCGGTTGCATAGGCACGCAACTGCATCTGATGTTTTGCATGGGTATCAAAATAAAACTCTCCGGATAGCTGTTTAGCTAATTCTTGCAGCGACTCTTTCATTAAAACCTAAATTGGGCAGAAATATACAAATTCCTTCCCAAACCATTGATGCCACTCCCGTGCATGCGATAGTCCTGATTAAAAATATTGGCCACACCTGAACGTAAAACGAGTTTGTTAAAATCAATGCTGGCGTGCATATTCAGTATATTCCACCCAGGTGTTCCTCCTTTTGGAATGCGATTATCGTCTTTATCTCCCTGTGCCAGTCTTGTCTGTGCACCCGCAAATATATACTCCAGCATATACATCATTCTCCCCGGTTTCCATTGAAGATAGGTTCTTCCGTGAAAAGGCGGAATCCTTCTCATGGGTTCAGCACGAGTGGTATTTTGTCCAAAGGAATAAGCACCATTGGTGTGGAGCAACCATCCATTTTTCCATTGATATTGCAAACTGTATTCAAGACCCCTGATAAAAGATTCCTGATTATTCTCTTTTATATAAACATTATAGCCGTTAATCTGCTGTCCTGGTAGCTGAACACGATTAATCAGATTGGTCAGGTGCATATAATAGAAAGCAAGAGATGCCTGCATTTGTTTGTTCTGCACTTTATAACCAAACTCTGTATTCATGGTCTTCTCTGGCCTCAATCCATATGCTGGTACTTCATACCGAAAATCTACCAATCCCAGGGTTCCCATATCATCTATATTCGGTGCACGGTATCCAGAGCTATAAGAAGCATACAGTGATTGTTGTTTATTCAGTTGATAAGACAGGGCACTATTGAAAACCATTGAAGAGGGTGTCACGATAGCCGTATCCACTTTTATATTTAGGGCATTGTAGCGAAGGCCGGCTTCGATGGAAAAATTTCCCAATGCTAAATGATGCATACTATACAATGAAAAATTACCCATTCGGGCTCCATCCGGGTACAATCCTCGTTGGTTGATCACCGCATTATTGGCAATGGCAATCTGCTGCTTATTGCTATGCACGAGATCAGCATAATATTCAACACCTGTGTTGGCTGTCCAGTTGGGGGAGATAACTGAAAATACATCTGCCGTTAAACCAAGTGTTCTTACCCTGTCTTCTTCTGTAAAACGATTCGCGTTCCCATTTCTCTGATAACTTCTTTGTTCCCGATTGTTTTGCAAGGAAGCAGTGAAGTTTATTTTTGATAAAAGTTGCTGATGGGTATTTCCTTCCAATCTCAGGTAACTCAGATTGCGTATTTGAGGATTAAAAAGATAGTAAGCAAAATTTTCCAACGCAACCCGATGATAAAGCGGCACATTTTTTTGCTGGGTTTGCTGATGCATAGCAGTCAATATCCATTGATGACTCAACTGCCATTTAAATTTCAGATCCCAAGCCTGCTCCTTGTATCCACTGGGGCTTTGTATACCGGTTGAATCTCCTCCGGGCAAATCCCCGAATTTTCGGGAAGTATATCCAAACTGAAAAGCAGTCTTTCTGCTGCCATAGACCAACTCGGCTCTTCCCGTGTATTCCACATCATTACTCAACACTCTTCCAATAATATTACCTGACCATTTGGGCTTCTCTGAAAAACCGGGGTCTTTGGTAAAAACCTGTATCACCCCTCCCATAGCATCCGAACCATATTGCACAGAACCTGTTCCCCTGGCCACTTCTATGGCTCCCACCGAAAAAAGATCAATGGTATTAAAGTATTGATTGGGACCATATCTATAAGTTGCATTGTTCAAACGGATCCCATCGAGCATCAATAGATTCTGATTGCCCGTTAAAGACCTTACAAAAGGAGATCCTCCTCCATGATTGGTTTTCTGTACAAAAACGCCCATGGTTCCCACCAGTGCTTCCGGACTGGTTCTTGGCTGGAATCGTTCCATTTCACTCAAACTGATTCTGGTCACCGAATAGGGCGTAGACAATATATTTTGTTTTACCCGAGTTGCCGTTACAGTTACTTCCTTTAGTGACAATGCGGTATCTGTCTGAGCATGCATGTTACCAAACAACCCAAGACCTAATAAGAATATGGCTATCCTTTTTTTCATTGACATTATTTAATTACAGTCCCTTCTTTCTGTTGACGATAATGGTCTGCACGCATATCGTCCAGCTTGTCCATTTCCGGACCTTTTAAAATTTTATTCCAATCGATGGTAATCTTATACTTTTTCATCGCTTTATTCACGTCAAAAATACGGGTGTCATGCATATCTAAAGTATAGGGTGTAAAATCGGGCTGATCTGTAAAGAAATCCTGTAACAGACTAGATGTAACATCATACTGGTTTACATAAGGCACTCCTGAAATATTATAAATGGTCTTTAAAATAGCACCAAAATTCGCATGGGTATTACTGATATACCCTTTTTTTACATATGGCCCAGCCATCATTAGAATAGACCTGTGTGCATCAATATGATCAACACCCCCTTGAGGATCATCTTCAGTTATAATTACTAACATATTTTTCCAATACTTAGTACGCGATAAAAAATGAAGGATACGCCCCAAGGCCAAATCATTATCTGCCATAAAGGAATGCGCACTCGTATATCCATCTTCCGGTCGTGCTTTGGCAATATGATCATTAGGCAACTGAATTGTTACTAAAGAAGGCATCGTTTCTTTGCCTACTATCCATTTACGGGTAAACTCCTTTTCGAATTGATTGGCCCTGTATTGATCGGGGATATTGGTATTGTATCCCGGATAAGATCTACTGGTTCTGCTAAACAATGCTTTTTGCATGGGCACCATCACGCCATGCCCTGCACCGGTTGCCGTATCGGACCATTCTTCCCTCACATGAGCTGTTTCGTTGGCTTCTCCAAAATTATAAAAGGGCTTTTTCTTTCGCTCAAACGCTTCCCAGATTCCTCCTGCTTCTGCAAAATCCTCCGGATCCATACTACCAGTTGACCCCGGAAATCTTCTTCCCGGTGCCGTTGAAAATAGCTTGGCTGTTTTGCTTACGCTGGAATTGGTTTCTACCCATTCGTTGGGAATCACGCCCATCATCCAGTGATGTCCATGAATACTGGCATCGCTGTCACAATAAAAATTATCACTGAAGGCAAACTGTCTGGCAATCTTGTGGTGATTGGGCGTTACACGTAGCCCTTTAAAGCGTTCACGCTGGTTAGGCAATAAAGTATAGGCATTGTCAATACCGAATCTGGCCAGACTGCTGTCTCCCTTGGCTTCTTTGATCTGACCAAATACTTCGTCGTATGTTCGGTTTTCCTTGGTAATGTAAACAATGTATTTGATTGGGCTTTGATAAACGCCGGGTAAAGGTGGTAAAGGATTCTGATTAATTTCAACTGTTGATTGAAAATAAGTATTAGATAAAGCAGTAGCGGTATATTTAGCCAGCTGCGAAGAATCAGGCATTGGAACTTTGTGAAAGGACCCCAACTGAAGATCACTTACAAATGTGCCTTGAATAGGTCTTTTAAATCCAATACCCCCATTCGGACCAGCCCCCAAACCTCTTGCTGTTATAATGTAAATATCTTTTTCCTCTTTCCCCAGCATTACACGGGATGGTCCCCAGCCAGTTGGAATCAATCCCAATGTTTTTTCAGAAGCAAGATCAATCATAGCTACTGCATTAAAACCCAGCAATGCTACAAACAGGTGTTTTTCATCTTTACTAAGACTGACACCAAAAGGCAATAATCCCCTGTACTTATCTAATAATGGGCTTACTTTAATGGGGATATGTTTTACCATTTTCTGTGTACGATAATCAATTACAGAAATATTATCATTGGTAGCATTGGTTATATAAGCAAACTGTTTCCCAACCGCAATTGAATTGGGGCTGGCCCCACCTACCACTTCAATGTCTTCAATCAACTCCCCTATCTGATGCCCGGTTTTTAATTTGCTCAACACTTTGTTGGCTGCCAGATCAATCACAAACACACTCATCGCTTCCGGAGAATCAGGACTTCCTACTCCGGGTATTTTCTTCCCGTCAATGATTGTTCCATTGATTGATTCCTTTGTATTGTCTCCATAAGGATGATGAGAGATCAACATAGAATCATAGTTCTGCTCTGTCATTCCCTCAATTAAAGGATAGGCATACATTCCCACATTAGCAACAAAAGCATATTTTTTATCCGGGCTGATTGATAAACCAAAGGGTAATCTTCCACAGGGAATAGACGCTTCTATTTGCCTGGTCTGCATATTGATTCTCACCATCCGAAAATTCGCACGGTCTAAAACAAGCAATTCTTTTTTATCTGAGTTGTACAATAAATCCGAAGTAAAACTGTCTTCAAATAAAACATCCCCTACCTTCCCGTTCAGTGAAATAGAATCCAAACGACGCATCTGCTGGATATCATACACAAGCACTGCACCATTGTCTCCACCGCTTAAATAAACAATATTGGATTGCTCTCCAAAATCTACACCAAGAAAGGAACCCTTAGAAAAAGGTGAAGGTATTTTACCATCATATGAAGGGACTCGTGTAGGCTTCATACTGGTTAAGTCAATAATTGTAAATACACCGTTGTGCAAAGTAACTGCTTTTGTTCCATCCGGAGAAACACGCATACCAAAAGGATCATGTGTAATCCGGATCATTTCACCAGCAGGACTGATATATCGTCCGCTTGGCAAAACAGAAACTCCTTTTTCATTAAGACGAGCATACTCAAACTTTCCTGGCACTTCCAGCGTAGTCACCGTTTTTTTAGTTTGCGCATCCGCTGAGTTTAAAATCAGCAGAAATAAAGTGGTAATTATATAACGCATAATTTAAAGATAACAGATTAATAATAAAATGAGGTGAATACCAAAGCATCCACCCCATTCACTAAAACTAAATCGAAATATGAGAAAAACTTATTTGGCAATCCATATTAGGGTATTGATATCATCTGCCCCTTGCCTAGTTACAGCAGCAGCTCTATTTGCACCATTCAATGCTTGCTCAGCAACAGGGTAAATAAAGCGTACCGGAACTTTATTATTATTCAAATTATCTCTTCCGGGGATAACTTCTGGCATACCTGTTCTTCTCCAATCGAACCATCCTTCTAATCCATTAAAGAAAAGAGACACCCACTTTTGCAAAGCTATCTTTCCCAGTTTTTCAGATATTGTTCCAGTATAAGCCACACTTGGCTGTGTATAATAACTTTGGTCAGGATTCACGTTGATGCCATATGAAGCAGGAACCATAGCAGCATAGTAAGCGAAGTTTGCCTGAATACCTTTCATATAATAACTTTCAGCTGTTGCTGTATTTATCATCCCCTTTTCTGCTGCTTCTGCCAAAATGAATTGTAATTCAGCATAGTTCATAATTATACCTCTGGCCACATTTGGTAATGGCGGCGCCTGACCATTATCATTACATACCAGACATGCATAACTGTAGCCTACTCGGGAAACTCCTTGTGGGCCCCCGTTATAGTTTAAAGCAGCCACATCTCCTAATCCATTGGGGATTCCCTCAATCTTAGGAGTTCCTGCAGCTACTGAATTTTGCGAAGGTCTTCCAAAAACATATAGCCTTGGATCATTGATTGCAGACAAACGATCACTTAAAGTTTTGCTGACCCTTATTTCATCAATTGAACCAACCCGAGAACTATACAAAGGCCATTGATTCGCAGGAACATCCGCTAAATATTTCATTTCAGCATTGTCGTCATTCGATGTCATAATAGGATACAAAGTACTGTTTGAAACAATCGTTTGCATATCCGCATTAACCGACTTTTTCTTAGATAAACGCATTAATAATCTTAATCGCAAAGAGTTAGCTAATTTTCTCCATTTAATTACAGAACCATTAAATAATATATCTCCAGTAATAGATTCATTGCTCGTCCCCAGAATCTCATTAGCCTTTTTCAGATCAGCAAGTAACCCGTTATAAATTTCTTCCTGTGTATCATATTTAGGCAAATACACTCCGTTGGTTTTTGCCTTTATTGCTTCAGAATAGGGAATATCTCCGTATGCATCCGTTGCCAGAGAAAACAACCAACTTTTTAAAATTAAAGCAACGCCTAAATAATTCTGCTGAACTGGAGTACTTGTACTTGCCATATCAATAATATTCTGAACATTACGCATATTGCCATACACATTAGACCAGATTCCATTTTTTTCACCCCACAGGTAGCGGTCTTCATTAACAAACTGAATTTTGGCTGTGTACTGCACCAACAGATTACCCGTACCCCAGGCCTGTCCTACCTGCTCGTTCACAGCACTTTTAATAATACCCGATAAAAGAAGATTTGGGGTCACTTTAGTAGGCACGTTTGGGTTGGTATTTACCTCCGTAAAATCTTTTGTACAAGCATTTAAGAACAATAGGGAAAATGTTGAAAATGCTATATATAATTTTTTCATAAATAATTTTTAGAGCGTTTAGAATTTCAAACTTAAATTAACACCAAAGCTTCTGGAAGATGGGATTGACATATATTCAATTCCTGGCAATGCTGTACCACCAGTGTAAGACATTACTTCAGGATCAACATGAGGGACTTTTGACCAAACCGCAAGATTTCTTCCTACAATACTTAAAGTTGCTGTCTTAAAAGGTGTATTTCTTAATAGCTGAGCGGGGAAATTAAATCCAACCTGCAACTCTCTAAGCTTTACAAAAGAAGCATCAAACATAACTCCTTCTGCAATAGCTCTTCCTGCAGTCCAGGCAGTATGCCACTCTCTGGCAGTTACCTTAACATCGTTAGGGGTTAATTGTCCATTAACTACTTTAACTCCTTGTCCAATTACACCATTACCTGGTTTGCTTAAATCGTATCCATCCGCTCTTCCTTCCAATGTTTCAATAATTATTCCACCTTCACGACCTACAGTTTGTGTGTGAGAGTATACCTGACCACCCATTCTTACATCAAACAAGAAGCCTAGTTTGAAGTTGCCATAAGTAAATGTGTTATTAATACCTGCCAGCCAGTCTGGATTATAATTGCCTAACTTAATTCTCTCTGTTGTTCTAATAGGTCTGCCATTATTAAACACCATTTGACCAACATACTTACCTGTACCATCGTAATAAGCAGCATTCGGATTGGTGTTTTGAACACGTGCAAAACCAATACCATACATGTCACCCATTCTCTCGCCAACTCTTGCTTCTACAGTTACACTTCTGCTGGCCATCACTAAATTGTTTAAACCATCAGACAATTCAACTACTTTACTTCTATTAGTAGAAAAATTTAAATCTACTGCCCATCTGAAACCATTATTCTTCCCAACCACTGGAACAAGATTCAACATAGCTTCAAAGCCATAATTTCGGATTAAGCCAGCGTTGATTGATCTGGAACTATATCCAGACGTTTGCGACAACGGAATATTAATAATCTGATTTTTGGTATTACTCTGATAAAAAGTAAGGTCTAACCCAACACGATTATTGAACATTTTAAGTTCAGTTCCTATTTCAAAAGCAGTACTAATTTCCGGCTTTAATGAAAGGTTTGCTAAACGGTCAGTTTCACCATAAATCTGCGCGGTTCCATATGCAGTACTTGGGTTGTAGGCTTGCGTAAATGTAAATGGATCTGTATCGTTACCCACCTGTGCAACACTCCCACGCACTTTAGCAAAATTGATTACTGATGGCAACTTAACCATGTCACTGACGATAGCACTAACTGCTGCTGAAGTATAGAAGAAAGAATTTTTCTCAGACCCCAGCGCTTTTAATTCTGCAGGTAAGGTTAATGCACTACTCCAGTCATTTCTACCGGTAACATCTAAAAATAAATAATTTTTATACGCAACTTGAGCAGACCCATAAAGACTATTCACTCGCTTTTCAGTTGTTGTTTGCGCAACATCAACCGGCACACGATTATTGGTGATTTTATAAATACCAGGAATATTAAGCTGACCCGCATTTACTTCATAAAAATCAGCTTTTTGTTTGGTTTGGTTGCCTCCGAATGTTCCAGAAAAAGTAAAACTATTGTTTAGCTTTTTATTAGCAGAAAACAAGAAATCTGTATTTCTCTCTTCTGTAATTACCCTGGCTTCTCTGTACTGACCAAATGGAAAACGTTGAGTACTAAATGCTCTTTTATAAGTGCGGACTTCCGATGCATAATCAGTAGCAGCGCGCAGCTGCAAGCTTAACCAACTAGCCAAATCATATTTCAATGTAATATTACCAATGATACGATCAACTACTTGACCATTTGTATTTTCATATACGGTCAAATATGGATTATCATGGTAATTGTAATTCCAGCCAAACTGCCTAATACCCTCTAAACCCGGCTGCCACAATCTTTTCATATCTTCTATTCTTACAGATCTAGGAAACCAGCTTGTAAATAAATACATGATACTCTCTGTGCCATAACTAATAGATGGTCGGTTATCACTAGAACTCTTAATATAAGAAACGAAAGCTCGGGCGCTGAATTTATCAGATAAATTGTATCCTCCACTAAATGAAACAGTATTTCTCTTTAAATCTGTGTTAGGTACTATTCCTGTTTGATCAAGATTAGTGAATGACAAACGAAAATCGCCATCCTTGTTACTACCAACTAATGCAACGTTATTCGTTAATGTTCGTCCAGTCTGGAAAAAATTAGCAACTCCATCCACATCTGCCACCCATGGTGTTGGGGTTATCACACTACCTGCAGGTGCATTCAAATCACCTCCAAGAAAAGGGATTGGCTGACCATTTAATGTTCTGGGAGAATTATATTGAGGATATAATTGTCCTTTAAAAGCAGGTCCCCATCCTTCGTCAGTTCCATCAGTTAAACCTGCCCCACCACCGTTAACAAAGGCGAAAGCTCCACCATTACCATTACCTTGACCATAAACATTTTGAAATTCTGGTAACTTCAATGCATTCTCAAATGTTAAATTTGAATTCACTTCAACACCAATACCCTTGCTGCTCTTTCCAGACTTAGTCTTTATTACAATAACTCCATTGGCAGCTCTGGAACCGTATAATGCAGAAGCGGCCGGACCTTTTAAAACGTTCATGCTCTCAATATCATCCGGATTAACAAATCCGGCACCATTTCCAAAATCAACTTCCATATTACCCCTGCCACTACCACCTACAATAGAGTTAGAAATAGGCACCCCATCAATTACATACAAGGGCTGATTTTTATTCATATCTACAGAACGTTCACCTCTAATGGTAACTCTTGCTGAGCCACCAATTCCTGAATTTCCACCCACAACAGTAACACCAGCAATCTTTCCTGCAAGCTGACTAACTACGTTGGACTCTCTAGCTACTGTTAAATTATCACCTTTTAATTCCTGGGAAGCGTATCCGAGTTTTTTCTTTTCTCTCTTAATACCCAAAGCCGTTACTACAACCTCATCTAGTTCAGAAGAAACCGCCTCTAAAGTAATTTGCAGAGATTCGCCTTTTGCACTAACTGTTCTATTTTTAAACCCAATATTGCTGACAATCATATCATCACCAATATTTGCGGAAATGGTAAAGTTTCCTTGTTGGTCGGAAACGGAATTTACCTTGGTTTTTACTACGGTAATCGTTGCACCAGAAAGGGGATTGCCCGAAGCGGCGTCAACAACTCTGCCTTTAATTACTGTCTGCGCTGAGGCAGAAAAATGAAAAAGCAATACCGACAAACTGTACAATATTGCTTTCATTAAAATTTTCGAATTGCTCATAATAGTTTTGCTGTTTGTTGCGCAAACCTATCATTGCAATGTTAACTCAATGTATTGTTAATGTTAACTGATTGTTGTCAATTAATCCATTGCATCAATCAATTTTTTTGCAAGCCCAAAACTTAAGGTCATACCCGCACCGCCCAGACCATTTAAAATATAGACGCGACTCATTGGCGAATTAAAAAAATAGGAGCTACCATCGGTCATCTTAGGATATATTCCATGCCAAGTAGCAGTAAATCTCCAATCAGAAGCATTCATAAAACGATTTAAATATTGAAATATCAAATCATTTATATCTTGCCTGTCAAAGGGATCAAAAGTTTTACCGTATTCATGTGAATCGCCAACAGTCAAATCTCCTTTTTCGTGCTGAGATACCATTACATGTATACCATGTTGCAAATACAAGGGAAAATTTTCTTCTACATTTTTTTTCAACAAAGGCAATGAAGGCGCTTGCTTAAAACTACTGTAATGCAGTAAAGACAAACCTCCGCAGACAGAAGTACCAATTGAATTGACACCCGGCATTTGCAACCGCATCATCTGCAATTTGCATTTTGTAATGGGGGTCTTTTTAAAAACAGAAGGAAATAAAGTTTCCATTTCATGTCCTGAGCATACAAACACATAATCAGCCTTTAATGTCTTTTCGCTATTTTTAATATACCCCTCACCAATTTCTGTAACAGCAAAATTCCAATAAAACTGAACATGCATAAGCTCACTTAAATATTGACTTACATGAGCTACCGCAATTCTTGGATCAACAATTAACTCATCTGAAGAATACAATCCACCCAGCAAAGCATGTTGATTAACATATGGATACAGCTTTGCAATTTTTTCT